>NZ_JBIUXX010000009.1:89742-173266 GCF_044744235.1 Pseudomonas sp. NPDC087346 | reverse complement strand
GCTACTGGGAGCAGGAGTTTCCTCAGCTCAACCCCGTCAAACGCCGCGGAAACCGCCGGTATTATCAGCGCCAGGATGTGCTGATGATCCGGCAGATCCGCGCGCTCCTTTACGATCAAGGATTCACCATCGGCGGCGCACGCCTGCGCCTGTCCGGCGATGAAGCCAAAGACGACACCACCCAATACAAGCAAATGATCCGCCAGATGATCGCCGAGCTCGAAGATGTGCTGGTGGTTCTCAAGAAATAAAAAGCTGCTTTTGAATACTTCCAGTTTTCAAAAGCTTGCGATATATTCTTGAGCGTTCTTCGAGATGAGGAACGGGTTGCAAGACCAGTCGGGGCGTAGCGCAGTCCGGTAGCGCACTAGCATGGGGTGCTAGGGGTCGAGTGTTCGAATCACTCCGTCCCGACCATATAATTCAATGACTTAGCCGCTTTCGAGCGGCTTTGTAGTTTTTGCCATAGTGACTTTTCGAGTGACCTTGGCCTTTTCATTCATGCCTCTCTCCTTTTCAGAATCGTCAGCGCTGGTGCGCGTGAGTCGGTTGCTGATACCTTGTTTGCCGCCGCAATAAGCTGATCCAATTCCGCTGCCGAGTAGTGGCTGGTGATGCTTCCGTTCTTGTGGCCGAGCAGCGCTTTCCGATCCTCCTCAGTCACGCCCGCAGCACGCAGCCTTCTCCCAAAGGTGTGCTTCAAATCGTGAATTCGGATTCGGGCAAAGCCGTCATGTGCCGGCCGCAAGAATTTCTCCTGCCACTTCTTCGCCGCTCTGATCCTCGCCTTCTTCCAGGCCGAGTCATTCATCCGGTGAACTGTCGTTTCATTCCCCTCGCCATCAGGCTTGCCAAACGGGAACACGTAGAGCGGATGTTTGCCGCGCTGCTTCTCGATCACTGACTTGGCAACGTCATTCATCACGACCAGACGCTCGTCTCGGTTCTTCACGCCAGACCTGGCACTCCTTCCCCCAAATCCCGCTGGGATCAGGAACACGCTCGTTCCCAACTCCGGTACCGCAATTTCCCAATTCCACTGAAGCTTACAAACCTCCTGCTCCCGGCAACCTGTGTTTACCTTGAACATCGCCATGGTTTGAAGGTGCGCCGGGAGCTCGGCGAACAGAATCGACTGCTCTTCCCATGAAAGCGGGTAGGGCTTGCGGCTGTTCGTCTTCTCGTCCAGCAGTGAGATCATCGGAACCACATCAAGGAGCGGCCGGCGCTCTTCATCTCGCCACTTCCGTGCGCAGAGATTCAAAACTCGAATGACTCGCTGAAGCGCAATGTTCACCGTCCGGTTCGTGACCGGTTTCCCAGCCGCCGGGTTCAGCTTCGACTGGACGTATGGAGCAAGGGCGTCGTCATCGATGTGCGTCAGCGGCATATCCCCAATAAACGGGTCGAGCTGCTCCATATAAGTGGCGGAAATGTGGATAGATGCCTGATCTTTCACTTCCAGCAGGAAGCGAGTCGCCACCTCCCGCCACGTCCTGACTCGCCTAACTCCGTACACCTTCTGCTGGCGCAACTGCTCCAGCTTGTGGATTAGGTACTGCTCTGCTTCGGCGCGGTTACAAGTGCCAGTACTCTCTTGAATTCGCTCTCCTCTGTACTTTTTGTCGATCTTCCAGATGCCGTTCGGCATTTGCTGGAGGCCGGTGATTGCTTTTTGGGCCACGGCGTTGCTCCTTCCTTCTTGCCCTGGCGCTCGCTGCGAGGGCGATTGTTGTCCTGATTCGCGGCCTTTTCAATTGCCATGGCTTCGATGTAGGCGTCGGCCCATTGATCGAGTTCGATCCTGTCGAAGCCAACCCCCTGTTTCCCTATGGGAAACTCCCGAACATAGGGGCGTACAGTTTTTTTGAATTCGTCCCGGCACATGCCGAGATAGCCAGGTGCATCCATGGCTCGGATGAAACGTGGCGGGATTGGCGCGACTTGGGCCGCGCTTCGATTGGACATAGCGGTATCCATGCCGCGCGTGGCGGCAGAAGGTGGTGATGGGCTACGCCGACCGGCGCCCGTTTTCTCTCTGGCGCTCTATGGTGATCTGTTCATAGAGTGCGTCGACCCTTTTGCTCTTTCTATCAATAGCCTGGGATCGCTTGATGTGATCTGACATTGCCTTGTTGTAAGGGCTCATAAGGTCGAGAAGTCGCATTTTCTCAGCGGGGTCACTCGACTCATTGAATCGGATGGCCAGTCGGTCGCGCTCCTTGAAATCCACCCCATCGAGCGCGCGGTTTTCCTTCTGCATTTCCTCAAGCACCTCAGCCGACTGCCGCTCCCAGCGCAGATACAGAACATCGCTTCGTTTGGGTCGAGAGAAGTGATGGCTTCTGATCCAGGCCACCAGATCCTCCTTGGTCATTTCGTCCAGAACATCTTTCACGGCTTGCTTGGCCATGCGTGCATAGCTCCGCCCGCCGTACACCGGCAGGCTGTTGAGTTGGGGGGTGGGTTACTGCTGGAGAAGTTCGGCCGGGACTGTGACCGTGGCGCCGCGCTTGGCGAAGACCACGGCGCGGAACACTGCGATGGTTCGAGTCTCGCCGGGCTGGCGGTTGAACGGATCGTTCGTCATGTCGGCCAGCCAAGGGTGCCGGTGGCCAACGTCGCACCAGACGCCGTACTTCGTGATCAGTTGCTCGGCGTCGGGTAGGGCGAAGAGTTGCAGCTGTCCGGTACCGGGCTGCTGATCACTCTCGATTGCGTTGATTGCCCAGTCCAGCGCCGGGCCGGCCAGTTCCTCGGTGCGGACGCTGACCATGCGGTTCATGACGTGAGACCGGTCAGCCGATGCCAGAACGCCTGATGCCCGCACTTGCTGCATTTGAACGTGCGCATATCCACGATCTGGCCAGCCGCCTCGTACTGATGAGTGCTTTTGTTTTCGATGGTGCAGTACGTCGCGCCGAGCCAGAACCTTTTCAATCGCCGGGCTATCAAAGCTGTGCGGTTCATCGCCACGGCCCCCTGTAGATCAGGTAGGCCATGTAGAGCGGGGCGAAGATCATGGCGAAACCCTCTTGAATTCGACGACCCAAACCCACGGGTTGGCGTCCCAGTCGCCGCCGGTTGATTTCCAGAGATTACGAAAAGCAGAAATTGCGTCAGTGCCAGACACACCGAATTGTTGATGAGAGCCTGGCGGGTAAGTCTTCGGGGCGTGGGTGTAAAACGTCTTGCCGTTTACCTCGCCTTCCCACGAGAGCCCCTCATCGACTGCCTGCTCTTCGCTGATGTCCTGCAACCGCTCGACGCGGACGTCGGTAATCTCCAGCAGGATGCGGCAAGCCCAGCGCTGCATGTGGATGCTCGGCCGGGATCGTCTCGGGTAATCCCAGTGGGCCACTGAGCCGTTGTATTCAAGGTCTTCGCTGCCTGCGTACAGAACCGGCGCACGGTCGGCGGCATATCGCGAAAGAACCACGGTGTCGCTGCGGTCCTCATCCGCTTCTGTCGTCTCGCGCACCCACAGTCGTTCGCCGCGACGACCGTATGGGCAAGGCGCGAACTCTTCCAGCTCTTTGGCGCACTCCGCTTCGGTCGCTCCGAACACGCCGAAACCGTAGCGAGGGTCGCGCTGGGCAATTGCCATCCAGCGATGGCGCTCACCGGCAGCAACTGAAGCGTCCTCGGTCGGGATTTGCCAACCTTTCACCGGCCGCCGCGTGACGGTCTTCCGGCCATCCAGAATGGCGCGCACCATCGGCGCCGAGAACAGAATCGGCCGTTCCTTGATTGCAGTCATAGTTCAGCCCTCTGTGCCAACCAGGTAGGACGGTTCGGTCGCCTCTGCCAGCCACTGACGGAGACAACCGCATTCTGGGTGAGGTGGTTCCTCGTCGACCCACTGCTTATCGAGGAAGTCCTCGCTGGTCAGCTCGACATCCCAGTCCGCATATTCGGAAGGGTCATCGCCGTTCATTTCTGCCAGCACACGACGTGCTTCTTCTTCGCTGGTGGCGGCTACCCAGTCACACTCGCCAACCTGGTAGCAGAGAAGCGGAGGGCGCGCCGGCTGGCTGCCGTTGAGTTTGAACTCTTGAGCTTGGTTTTCTTCAGGCATGACTTCGTCCTTGCCGCTATAGCGGCTGACTTTGAAAGGGGGGGGGGTAGTTACTGGATCACGGCGGCTTCGAGCGCTTCGTCGATCTCTGGATATTCGGGGCGTGCAGGAGGATAAGCTGGTGCCGTCATCGCCTGATCAATGGCTGCGCGGAGGTTCTCGCTGTAGTTCTCACCGATGACGCGCTCGACCGGCTGATCCATCCAATGGCCGACGATCTCGATGTTGATGCTGCTGTCGCCGGCATCGCCGTTGGGGCTGCTGTCGAAGCGGACATCCCAGCAATTCGATTCCAGTGCATCCAGCCGTGCCTTGTCCCGCTCCAGCTCCTCAATCCGCTGGTTGCGGCGACCGATTGCAGTCTGAAGGTCGTCGATGGTCTGGTCTGCTGTGCTCAGGCTCAGCTGCAGGCCGTCACGCTCGGCGGTGACGCGGTCGAGCTCGGCGCCCAGCACATACCGCACTGATTCATGCCCGCATTCGCACGTATCCCACACATCGTCCTGACACCATTCACGGCCGCTTGATTGACCCTGCTCTTGGCAGGCTGGGCCGAGGTAGATCACTTTGAGTTCGCTCACTTCGAATGCCCCTTTCAATTGTCGGTACCGGTGTAGGTGCGCCAAGGCACCTTCACGCCGTTTACGAGGAATCCCCAGTCACCGCGCCACTTGCTGGTGATGAAGAGGGTGATGACGCCGCCGGGGGATACCTGGTGGATGCGGTGGTATTCGCCGTGCAGCAGTTGCGCGGTGTCACCTGGTTGGCGGTCGATGTATTCGGTGGCTTGGGCGCTGGCCGGGACATTCAGTCCGCACAGTGCCGGGTCATCGTGATTGAGCAGGCGCTGCTCCGTGTAACAGCCGCGCAGGATGATCGTCCGGGCGTTCCAGGGATGGTCATGCAGATCCCGATCTTCGTCCGGACGCATGATGTGGTGAATGCGGAACGACCACGGGCACCACCAGAGCGCCGGCTTGTGCGTGGTTCGGGAGTAGGGGTTGAACAGCCACCAGCGGCCCATGTACATCTCGGTGCCGTCGGCGGACATGATGTGCTGGTACGGGGTGAGCTTGGCGCGGGCGATGAGCCAGTCGGCGATTGCCGGGCGTGCGAGTACCTTGGCGATGATTCGCCAGAAGAGGTTGATCACGATTGGCGTCCTATGCCGGGGCATGCCCGGGCGGTGGAGGGTGGGTTATGCTGCGGCGAGGTAGGCTTCGATAACGCGCTGCCCAGCCAGAGGTGGAACCGCGTTCCCGGCCATATGCACTGTTAGGCGATGGTTATCTGGCCGTTTCGTGTCGGCAGGAAAGGACATAGCCAGCAGGTTTTCGTCGGCGGTAAGCATTCGCATCTTGTCGCCGTTGACGATTGCCCAGCGATCTCGCGTTGTGATGGTGCCGATAGGCCTGGACAGCGAGCGCCCGCTCTTCGTATTGCCGTAGTAGCTGAAGATGAACTGATCTCCGTACGCTGCCCGTCCAGCCTTAACGCGCTCGAGCGTTGCGGTTGCTCGGCCCGGCTTATCGATGGGCGTCCACCTACCGGCATTGAAGTCGAGGAAGGTAGAGGCAGGAACGTGCATCCTCTGCTGAAGATCGAGAATCAATGGCGCTTTGCTCTTGGTCAGCACCAAGAACAACCGCACACGGTTTTGAGGTACGCCAAGGTCTGCGCAGTCGACGATATGAGGCGAAACCTGATATCCAAGCGCTTGAACAGCTGCCAGCCAAGCCGGGTACAGCGCCCATTGCAAGAACTCGACAACGTTTTCGAGAAGGCCGCCTTCAGGCTTGTGAAATTCCAGAGCCGATACGACGGCCCACGCAGTAGATCGGCTCGCGTCATGCTGCGGATTTCCCGATGACTTGCCGCGCGCTTTTGAATGCCCTTGGCAGCAGGGAGACGCCAGAAGCAGGTCATGCCCCGGAACCTTTTGCCATTCCGCTTGGTGAAGGTCTTGGCAAACATGTTGGGTGCGCGGGTGGTTGGCGCCGTGCCACTTCACCGCTTCCGGCCAGTGGTTGGCTGCCCAAAGAACCTCGACGCCCGCATCACGCGCACCGGTGCTCCATCCGCCGAGACCGGCGAACAAATCAATTGCTGAAGTCATTTTAATTACTCGCCGGCGATTGCCGATTTCTGAGTGAGGGTCAGGCCGCTCGAGCCGGAGAGGGATGCCAGTCAGCGAAGCCAACCTTCGGCGCGCCGGTTTTGGGGTTGATGATCGGCTTGTTCTTCGCGTCGACCAGCACCGCCTTGGTCCTGATCTTCAGGTCACGACAAACGATGCTCGCCCGAGCCATCTCCATGAACTGCTGGGCGTACTGGGGGGCATCGAACATCGGGGAGAGGCGCACGCTCTTTTTGCTGGCCATGATTCTTGCGACCTCAGCCTCAACCGCTTCCTCCCACTCCGCGATAGTTCGCTCGACACGCTTCGCACTCTCCATTTTGTGGTACTGGTCGTCTCCTTGGCCTCTTCGCGAGCCCAGCTTTCACTCATTCCAAACACAGCAAAAGTAGTCATCGGATCACTCCAAGCAGTCGAGGGCTTTTTGAAGTAGCTTGCAGACTGAAAGCTCTTCATCTTCGTCGTGATTCATTGCGCGCTTGATGTAGGTGCAGGCCTCGTGCGCTCCATCTCGCAGTTGATTCAACTCGTCCTCGCTGTCGTCAGACTGGCTTTCGAGCATGCGGATGTCTTCTCGAAGCCCCTCAAGCTCGGCGCTCGGGTCAATGCATTGCGCTGTAAGGCGCCGGGTCAGCTCGGCTGCGGCGGCAGGTTCGAGCGCCGCGTAGTGCAGGCACTCTTCGTCGCTCAGCGCATTTGCGGGAATGCTCATGGCAGTTCTCCAGGCATACGCCTGCCTCGCCGGCTGGCGTGATTCGTAGAAGTGGGGTATTTGTGTTCGGCCCGACACTGGGTCGGTGGGAGAAGCAGATGGACGAACTGGATGAGGCAAGTGCATTCGTCAGAGAAAATGGTGCGGCCGATTTCGTCCCTGATTATCCTCACTATGAGTTTGATAGGTTAAAAGGAAGTGTGTTGGTAATTGCCATGTCTGATATTGGTCCGGTTACCCGTTGTCGGCTTCCACGGTTTGACAATGTCAGGGGGAGGGACGTGCTTGATGGCTTCCGGGGAAGGATCCCGCTTCCGCCCATACGAGTTATTAAAAATGATGAACCTTGCGGACCACACCCATACAAGCTGCAAGATGGATTTCACCGGCTGTATTTGTCTATTGCGGTAGGGTATCAATCGATACCGGTAGAAGTTGTGCCAGATAACCGGCATTTGTTCGCAGGTTTGGATGTTCAGAATTTCAGCTAACGCTCAACGCCCGTTGCGGCAAACTCTTCAAGCTGCCGCGACCACCTTTCCTTAACTACTATTTCCGGTCGCGACATGCTTGCAAATCTTTCCGACTCCGCGGCAGGCGCTGCGGCCAGATTGATGATGAACGTCGACACCGTCTCCTGCCATTCCTCGAAGCCATGGCGCTCGCCGAGAACATGAAGGGCATCATCCAATGCCTTCGAGACAATCAGCGAACGCTTCTCGGCGCCGATCCGCTCGAGCAGCGCCTTCTCCTTGGCGCGCTTGTCCTTCTGCAATTGCGCGTTGCTCTTGGCCATGGCCTACCTCTTCAATTCCGCTGGCCGGCAAGTGCAGCCAGGTCTGTCGTTTGCGTTGTTGGGGTCTTCGTTTCATCGGAATGCGTTTTTCTGCTTTGGGTAGTCGATCGCGTAGTCATCGATCAGGCGGTAAAGAAGGCTGGAGCTGATGCCGACCGAGTCGCAGCACTGCTGCCGGCTGGCACCTTTGGCGATGCATTCCTTGATCTGCGTGACCAACAGCTCTTCCAGTTCGGCAGAGACGCGGTTGTGAGACGTGCCAACCTTGTGCCGAACCTCAAACTTTATGGCGTACCGGGAGGCGATCCCTCGCAGCGTGCCGAGCGACAGGCCTTCCTTTTCGCAAATCTCCACTCGGGAAAGCGTCTTGGCCATATCCCGGATACGGGCTACTTGCTCGCTCGTTTCGACCTTCAATGCGGGGCGCTGGAAGATCGGAGGCTGACGACGTTCGGAAGTGGTTTTGTGTTTGATCGGCGCTGGCGCCGGCTCGACGATTTTTCCGCCTGAAGCCAGAAACTGGGCAATCTGCGCCGACAGATCGGTCGCATCATGGCGCCGTCTTTCGACTTCGTTGAGGTGGTTGCTGATCATAATCAGGCTCCTAATCTATGGGCTTGCGCCCGCGCTTTGTCTGCGACCTCGTCAACCATGCGGTTCAGTTCCAGATTGAACTGGACCAGCTCTTTGTGGAGGTTGGCGATGTATTCCTCATCGCGGTAAATGGTCTCGACGTAGAGCTGGCACTCTTCATCCTGGCGGGAATCGAACGACAGAAAATCCCACCATTTCCGGCCCGTGACGAACATGCAGCCCTGAACCTGCGGCATGTGTTCCTCCGGCATACCTTCAAGCCAGGTCCTGACGTGAATCGCTTCGTTGAAAGGGCACTTCGACTCGGTGCCGCCGTCATCGTTGATCAGTCCGTCTGGCGAGCAGCCGAGCCAATCGTATTTCGGGTGAACGATGAACTCCGACGGCATTACGATGTTGCCGGTCAGCATCTCGTAGGCGTCTTGGGCTTTTTGTTCCTCGGCGTGCCCCCACTTCATGGATGCGCTGCTGACGTTATGCTTGGACTTTTTCGCCAGTCGCTCGAAGCACAGTTCGCGCATGTATGAGGTGCGAGCCCCCATCGGCTCTCGCTTCCCGTTTTTATCAGGCTTTCCCCACGCCACCACGTCCTTGAAACGGCTGGCCGTCACTCGACCAGATCGGTCTGCGTGCCATTTTTCGGTGCCTTGAAGTTCTACTCTCACTACGCCGCTTCCTCGGCCTGAGACAGGCCGTCGTTGTTTGCAGACATGTCGGTGAAGTCCGCATCAACGGTTGCCGCCATGCTCTTGAGGGCTTCGTGACATTCCAAGCCGATTGCTGCGCGCTGCTTTGGCTTCAAACCTGCCCAGGCTGCCGCATAGGCTTCGATGTCTTGCTGCTTGGCGACAACCAGAAGATCCGCGAATACCCCGTCGATTTCCGGCGATGGGGATTTCGGGCCGAAAGACACGCCAGCAGCGGCAGCGGTGTTTGAAGCTTGCTTCGCAGGAGTGATATCGATTTCGCCACCGTACGAGTCCTCGAACTCATCGGGTGTATAGACGCCGAGGATGACGTCGGGGCAGAACAGGCGGGCCCATTTTTTAGTGACCAGATAGGCGATTTGCTGTTTGGGATCTTCCGCCCAGAGCGTCGAGTTACGAGTGCGGACCTGAGTGAGCAGCAGCTCCAAGGTGCGTGGTTCGTCTTCGCCTTTGAATGTTGCCCAGACCTTGATCCCAAGGCCTTTTTCGTCGTCAAAGCTCCAGCCGGGAACACGGTATTTTTTGAACTCGCCAGTGTCCTCGTCTTTCTTGGTCCGGCTGGTGACTTCGCGCATCTTCCCGATGACGTTTTCCCAAGCGCCGAACCACTCGAAGTTCAAGCGCCCTTTGACGGGCGCCTTGGCGATGATCACCGCGTTGACGAGCTGCGCCTCATAGCTCAATGCGCCGCCGTTGACGATGAATGTCTTTTGGGCAACGGCGAACGGGTTCATTTGCCACTGCATCGATTGCAGAACCACCGCCATGCAGTCAGCTTGATTGCCTTTCAGATGCTTGGGGACTGTTGTCGCACCCTTCGACATCATCAGGGCGAGATCAGTCATCGACTTCATGGTGCTAGGGTCGAGGATAAGCGCTGCCGCGTTGTGCGATGGATCGTGGTAGGTGGCGAGGCCGGTTGGTGCCTGGGTATCTGAGTCGGTCATAGCGCTCTCCGTGGCCGACAGAGGAGTTGGTCGGCCTTAGGTGGAAAGGAAGGTTAGAAGCGGATGGCGCGGAGCCAGGCGCGAGCAGTGTCGAGGGTCACATCAAAGCCAAGCGCTACAACCTCGACAATGTCGTCAACCGCTGGGGCGGTCGTAGTCACGTCGTCCGACTCAACGGCGATCACTTGAGCACTGATTGGTGCAACTTCGACCATTTCAGCAGCCATCGGGGCAGCCGCTGAGATGACTGAAGCTGGTGCGGCAGCCTGGGCGCGCAGGCGAGCCAGTTCTTCCTGATCACGCTGATACTGGGCATCGCGTTCGCGCTGCTGACGCTGTTGCTCTTCCTGTTGCTCACGCTGCTGGCGTTGCTGTGCTTCCATGTCGCGACGCTGCTGGTCCAGATCGTCCTGCTGCTTCTTCAGGCGCAGGCGGTCTTCTTCGGCGCGCTGCTTGCGCAATTCCTCAGCTTCAACGTCGGCGAGGCGCTGCTTCTCACGCAACTCGTCGAGCTCTTTTTGCTGGGCCAGCAGCTTGGCGGCAGCTTCTTCGCGTTCAGCGGCAGACCTGTGCAGCGTTTCCAACTGCTCAATAGCGTTATCGCGGGCGATGGTGCCTTCAGCTTCGAACTCGGCATATTCCTCGGGCAGGATTACCGACTCTTTGACGTTCTGCAGGACGTTCGCAACATCGGCAGCGCTGCGGCTTGCGTAGGCAGCAGCGACCGAGCTGAACCGGGTAATTTTTGCCCGGATGCCTTCGACACGTTCGGCCTCGACACGCTCGCGCTCGGCCTTCGCATCAGCTACGCGCTTTTCTTCGGCCTTGATGGCTTCGTCGACAGGCGCTTCAATCGCCAGCACTCGATCCTTCAGCGCCTCGCCGAACTCCTTTACCTGGTTGACCCGAGCCTGGGCATCTTTGACTTTCTGCTGGTAAGGAACGAGTGCAGTCTTCGTGGTGTTCGCCAAGGCGTAACGCACGTCGCGGATGTCGACCCGCACTTCCTTCGCATTTGCCAAACCTTCACTGGTCGAGCAGTCAACGACCAGCTTCGCGTAAGTCGTTTCCAAGCGAACGATCTGTTCTTCGTGCGGGCGATACTCAGCGATGTCGGTGACGGCAACTGTGGGAGCGACAGAGTTCTTTGCGTTTTCGGCCACGTTCATTTCGATGGATTCCTGCGAAGGTGCTTGTTGGGCTTTTGCGGACATGACGGTTCCTTGCCGCGCCAAGCGCAGCGTTTGAATGCTTTGTTTATTGGGTGATTGGGGCGACGCGGTCGGCGAGAGCGCTGAGCAGCATCAAGAAAGCGAAGAGGGCGAGAACAGGGAAGGCACCGCGCCAGATCAGAAGGCGGCGGGCCCATTGCCGCGAGGTCACCGAAGCACCCGATATGTGGTCGGGTGCGGCACTTGGCATACGCCGGACGATTCGCGGGTTGTGGTGTACGCAGCCATGACTGCGACGAGCAGGGTGGCCAGAGCCCAGTAGGTGAGCTTCATTGCCTTGACCTCACTGCGATGCGTCCAGACTTGATTGCTGCCACCAACTGCGGAGGCAGCGCAGCGACAGGCAGATCCCGTGGGATGCCCGCACCAACCACAGCAAGGCTGCGCTCGATGTCGGCCAACTGTTCATCAATCAGCGATGTAACCGGAGGTGTTGTCATTCCGACCTTCCTTGCCTGATCGCGTACTTGCGGTTCAGGCGCTCGGTGTAGGTGAGATCCTCTGACGCGCTGATGATGCTGAGCGTACGGAAGATCAAAAGAGCAGTGTTCGCCGAGGCGCGGACTGCGAGAGCGCTGCATTCGGGGTCGGACATTCTCTCGATGTAACCCTCGAGCATCCCGACTGCTACGTCGTGATGTCGGCCGTTAGAATCCTCGACGGCCACTTGCGTCTGTTGAGTGTTCATTTCAACCCCCAAAATTCGCCGTAGGCTTCCACCGCCCCGGCGATGCGTTTGGCTCTTGCCTCGCGGTCGATCAGCTCTTGAGCTGCGGCAAGTTCCTGCATTTGCGTGCGCTTCAGTGCGGCAGCTTCGTAGTCGTGAAACTCTTCAGGCTGCGGAGCTTTCGGTCGCCCCCAATCGTCATAGCGTTTGTCCCATTCACGGGCCTGCGCACTGTCTGCATAGCTGGTTGCCATGGTCGCCTCCAGAGTGGCGTTATTCGGCTGGCGGGGCAGGGAGTGGCTGCCAGTGGGTAGGTGGATTCTCATCAGTGAATCCGCCATCCCACGACATCCAGAAGGGTTCTATTTCTTCGTACTCCGGACAGCGACAGGCGCCGCCACAGTCGCCCGCGTCCCGCTTCAGCTCATCCCCTACGGTGTAATGCCCAAGGGTCACGCGAGGAGGCACCGGAACGCCGTCGAATGTCTGCCCGATGGACGCCAGAAGAATCTCTGTGCCATTCATGGGCGCCGTGGAAATGTCTTTCCAGTTGCTCATGCTACCTCCGGCCAATGGCGTTCAATGCTCTCTTTGGCGTACGGCGAGAGGCGCGAATACCCGTTCACCGATCCACAACCGGGCATGGTTCCTTCCAGCTCGACGCAGGCGCGGATGTCGCAGCGGCGCGAGCAGACCCAGCCACCGTAATGACAGCGGTGGACTTCGCCTTTCGGATCGGGGTGATAGGCGAGGTCGCCTTTCCACGATGGCGAGCCGCGCAGCTTCAGCCCGCAACCCCGGCAAACTGCTTGTGTGTCGGTGCAGTTGTGCATGACGACCTCCAGTGTTTGGGGTTAGCGATTGATGAAGCGGATGTAGTCGGGCCGGAACGTGCCGATCTTGCCGTCCGCGAACTCCACAATGGCGACCGTGAAATTCCCCCAATTGTTTTCGCCGTCTTCGGCCTCGGAGCCCCAGCAGTGGAAGACGCCATCGCGGTCGTCCTCTCTGCCGTTGATTCGGCCGTGTTCGTTGACTGTTGCCTTGAGCGTCATTACGCCGCGCATATGCTTGTCCTCGGTTGATCCAACAAAACTCGGATGCACTCATCCGCTCCGCTGGTTGCCGTTGGGCGCGGAGGGAGTGCATTCGGGATTGGTCGGGGTACGGTTGGGAGCCGCTTACGGCGGCAAGTCGGCTTGCTCATGGCTTACTGCAAGCAGGTAGCTGTAGTCCCCGGTGAGACGAGGATGCCTTTCCTTGCTGCCGATACCCGGCAAGGCAGGTTGTGGAGTTACCTGTCAGCTGTTGGAGCAGCTGACTAACAGATCGGCTCTGCTGCGTTGATGCAGGTGGGCGGTTATAGGCCGCAGTTTCGTCCGCATCGGGGTGTGATTTGGTAGGGATTCGAACCCAAAAGAATTACGTCGATTTCGGCAGCGCTACCTAGTCGACACCACCCCGCACGCAGGGCGCCCCTGATCCGCCGAGGCAAACTCCAAATCACACCCCGATGCGCTCTCATAGAGAGGATCGGGCAGTTAACGACAGGCTGTCGTGGCGCTGGTTGTTCAGTCGTCGTCGCTTGCTTCGATCATCTTTTCGATGTCGGCGGCGACCGGCTTCTTCCAGTTTTTGATCTGCCCTGTCTCCAGATCGATGTTCAACATCAGGTAGTCGCCGTAGTGCTCGCCAGGGAAGAAATCCGGGACATAGCCGGTATAGGCGGCAACTTCATCGCCCTGCGCATCGTGAAGCGTTACGCACACCTGATCACGAGCCTTCATGCAGGTGCGCAACTCGGTCACGTCGACCTGCACCGTCTTTTGCTGGTTGATTTGCATGCTGCTTTCTCCGGTTGTTTTCCCAATGCACCCGTCACCAGGTGCATCAGTGAAAAGACCGATCAGGACAGGACTTGAGCTGCGCGAGCAGCACGGTCCAGCGTGCCATCCTCGACCAGCGACTTGAACCGCTCCATGCTGGCCGACAGTCCGTCAATCGCCGAGGTTAGGCGCACAATTTCAGATGTTTTCGTTTCGATGGAACTGAGAGCACTCTTCATGAATGCCGACTCAGCAGAGACTTGCTCGGTAACTGATTTGAGCGTTTTGAGCTTTTCGGACTTGCCATCAAACGCGAGGCACATCGCATCAATTACAAGGACTGCCTCTTGCTCAACTGCGTGACGGGACTCTACAAGGAACTCCACGAGCTGCCTGTTGACCGCCACGCTGTCAGCGATAATGGAAGTCGCGGCAGAGCCGGTGATCGCCTCCATCTCTTTCTTCGCTTGCTCGAAAAATTCTTTGTGGCGAGGCTCTTTGATATCCGAGGATTTCATTGCGTATCTCCGTTAGCTTGAATGTGAAGCCAAGACCTCAGCTCTTCAGCCAAGATCAATTGGTTGTTTCCGATCTTGAAGCTCTTCAGTGATCCCGAGCTGATGCACGCCAGAACACCCCGTCTTGTTATGCCTATAGCTCTCGCCGCTTCATCTATCGACATCGAAAGCTTTTCAGGACTGAGTGGCGCCGGCTCCGGCACGAAGGAACTTTGATTGCGCGCCATCACTTCGCTTTTCTTTGATTGCGCGGCTTCGCGGTACAGTTTGCGAGCAGCCAGCATTGCGCCTAGCTCGCCATAGCCAATCCCGCCAGCCATGATCCCGATAAGTTGCATTAACTGGTCTTGCTCTCTCTCTTCGTGGCTCACGCTGAGTACTCCGTTGATTTCCAATGCCGCCTCATGGAAGCGGCATCAGTAAATCTGTGGCGCCGTGACCCGCTTCTGGCGTCGGTCACCGGCTCGTTCAAATTATTCTTCCAGCCGCGGGCCTTTCGGCTTGTTCTCCCGCTGGATAACTGCTTTCGACGTTTTACGCTGCACGCCCGGGTCAGTTGCCAACCCTCTGAACCGTTGAGGCCGGTTCATCGCTGCCTTTGAATCTGGGCCGGTGGTGATCCGGCAAGGTGAAGCGGTGTCGCTAAAGAGCGGCGGGTCTCTTGAGGCCCTTCGCAGTGGCTGTGTGTCGCTGCGATGGATTAAATTTAGCTCCAAGCTAAACGCCGCGTCAATAGCTTTCCGCTAAAAAAGTTAGCATGTGCATATTTTGTTTAGCTGGTTGGCTCTTGGATGCATGTGGTGGGGATGTTGCGGGCGCAAAAAAGCCCGCTCTGAGCGGGCTGGGCTGGGTGCAGGCTGGTATCCTTCAGCATCACCAATTACGGGCTTTGCGAGCGGCTTAAATGGACTTTTCTATGTGGTTCAGGGTTTTCACTATCGGTACAGCTGTCGCAGCATTGGCCGGATGCGACGTCACTAAAGAAATGGCAGTAGAGAAGGGTAAGGATATGGTCGCCTCCGCCCTGAAAGACCCCGACTCCGCGAAGTTTCAAGGGGTTTTCATGGCGGAGAACCAAGCTATCGGTGATACGCACTACGGCTTTCTGTGTGGAGAGGTCAATTCTAGGAATTCTTTCGGCGGATTTACCGGCTTTCG
This sequence comes from Pseudomonas sp. NPDC087346, assembly GCF_044744235.1. Classification (NCBI taxonomy): domain Bacteria; kingdom Pseudomonadati; phylum Pseudomonadota; class Gammaproteobacteria; order Pseudomonadales; family Pseudomonadaceae; genus Pseudomonas; species Pseudomonas sp. NPDC087346. Next base: position 157,894 of record NZ_JBIUXX010000009.1, on the reverse strand, counting down.
TCGATTCGTGGCGAATTTCAACTACTCAAAGCAGGGTAGTTTCGAGGTTAGCTATGTCACCCTCGAAGAGGGGGTGAATGCCAAGATCAATAGCAATGGAGCTTCATACTTCCAAGATATTTATTGGCTAGGGAAGTGCGAGCCCAAGCCGGCGCCGAAAAAGATAGAGCAGATAAGCGCAGATTTGCCGATCACGAAAACGGCAGCTGCGGAGTCAAAGAAAACTACCAAGCCAAACACCATGAAGACCGCACCAACTGCCGTGCCAGGGGGCGCAAAGTGGGCTGTGCAGGTTGCTTCGATGAGTGATGCGTCACAAGCCGCAAGCCTGCAGGAGAAAATAACAGTAGGCGGCTTTACCTCCTACGTGACAACTAAGGAAGGGAAAACGCGAGTCTATGTTGGTCCTTTCGCGGATCGTGCAAAAGCCGAAGGTCAAGTTGAAGAGCTTCGGACAAAGCAGCTTCTGAAGGGCTTCGTGGTTAGGGTTGAGCAGTAGCAGTGATCGAAATGCGTCACTCTCTCAACGGGTTCAAGATGTCTACTGATAGATTTGAGTGTGGGCAGAGAGAGGTAGGGGCTATCCGACAATTTATGCCAATTAAGCTAAAAATCGATCAGTCGTAAACATGCTATTGGTGATAGTCAATTCATCGAAATTGTTCGCCTTGGTACGCTGGGCGAACAATGTCAATTAATGACAAATCCGACCTACCTGGCGTACATACCCCACCAAAAAACGTGACCAATGATGACGATCTGCTCTTCCTGGATATCCTGGAAGGTGTAGTCCTCATCCGGATGTTCGTCGCGATTGAAGCTGCGCAAACGAATTCCGGTCGGTATGCGGTAAAGCTGCTTCACCCGCAATTGGCCATTGTGGTTGATCGCATAGAGATCGCCATCAGTAATCTCGCTGACGCTGGTCACGCCGGTGTTTACGCCGACCGTTGCCCCGTCGCGTAGAACGGGGAGCATGCTGTTCCCCCGAACTGTCACGCACTTGGCATTCGAAAACTGAACACCATTTTGGCGAAGACTGCGCTTGCCAAAGCGCAGAAATGAGTTTGGGCTTTCCTCAACAGTAAACCGACCTGAGCCCGCTGCCAGTTCAACCTCTCGCAGAAACGGAACGCAAATCTCATCGTCATCCACGGGCGTGGTGTCGTCCCAAAGGTGAATATCGCGTAATTCTGAGTGAGACTGTCGCGGAACAGGTTCAGCCTGTATCCCATCGTCACGAACGTTATCCAAATACCCCTTCGGCAAATCCTCCGCCGCCTCAATCCTGCGCGCGAGTTCGTCCCCCAGGTTTCTGACAGGGTTTTTCGACAGGATCTGGCTGAGCACCGACGACGATGTCCCCCACTTCTCTGCACATTCTTTTCGCTTTCTGTCGCCTGCAAGGGCTTCCAGGTTGCGCTTTCTGATCGCGTAAATATCCATGCGCTAATGATTGCAGCTCTTAGCTAAATGATAAATATTCTCCGAGCTAAACTCTGACTTGCTAAATAATTTAGCTAGAGGCTAAACTCTGTGCGAGACAAACGGAGAATACCCATGACCACCCAAATGCAAGAGTGGCTCAAGAAGGCGACCGCACCTGAGCGCGATCGAGTTGCGGCAGCGGCAGGCACCAGCGTCGGCTACCTCTACCAAATTGCCGGCGGTCATCGGAAGCCTTCTTTGGAGCTTTCGAAAAAGCTTCAAGCCGCAACCGGTGGAGATCTGACCATGTCTGGCCTGCGGCCTGATCTGTACGAGCTTCTCACCGAATCAAAACCCCAAGTAGCAGCCTGACAGCCAGCATCGTCGCTGACCCGTTGAAGCCAGATTAAAAGAGAGCAGTCCCCATGCAAACGTCCAGTTCCAGACACACCGTACAAACCCGTGATCAGGTGCTGGTCGCCCATGCTGCAAACCAGATCGCACGCACGAGCCTGAGCCAAGACGATTTCGCCCAGGCGCTGAGCCGCGAGCTGCACCTGTCGTGCCCGGAAAAGGCCGCCGCCAAAGAGGTCCCGGACTTCGCGGCACTGACTACACAGAACGACGTGGCCGCGTTCGTCAGGGCAACCGGCCGCTGGCTCAAGCGTGTTCAGCGCTGGCTTTGTGGTGATCAGGAAATGCCGTCATGGCTGGAAGAGTCTTGGGTGAATGCTCTGGAGCCTGAGTTCCGCGACAAATGCATCAACGAATTGGCCGGCCGTCATGGCTTGACCGGTGCCCGCCAAATGCAGAGCGACCAATGCGCCAATAAAAGCTTCGGCGCACTGATCCGCGCGCTGGGCGACGTGATTGATACCGGCAGCGAAGTCTTTGACGACCAAGTGATGTGCGAAGAGGACCTGCCGCATCTTCCAGCGTTCGCCGAGCAATGCCGTCAGGTGGAAGCGCGGGCAGGGGAGCTGGGCCGGAAGGCGGAAGCACTGCTCGCGAAACACCGACCGAATTTGAAGATCGCCTGAATCGCAGGCACAAAAAAGCCGGGATTGCGCCCCGGCTAATTCATTAACACTTGATGAGGCCGATTATGCATAGCCAACCTACTTCAAGCAATACCCCCAACAGTGTCGCGACACGTTTTTCGAACTCTGAAAACGTGTCGCGTACCGTTATGTCCTCTCGCGAAATCGCTAACGTCACCGGTAAGCGTCACAACAACGTGAAGCGGGACATTGCTGCGATGCTAAAAGAACTGAAATTAGATGTGCTCAGTTTTGAGCACATCTATCTGGACGGTCAAAACCGGGAGCAGATCGAATACATGCTCGACCGCGAACACACCGACTGCCTGCTCACCGGCTACAGCGCCCCGATGCGTATGAAGGTGATTCGCCGTTGGCGGGAGCTGGAGCAGCAGCAGAGCGCCCGCGAGCAGGTGCTGCTCAATGGCACCAAGGTCGTTGGCGAGATCGCCATCATGGAGTGCTTCACGCGCCTGCTGAAGCCGGCTCCATCTTGCCAGATGGCGATGCTCACGAAGATCGCCAAGAACAACGGCCTTGACCCGAAGTTTCTCCCTGGCTACGCCGTCGACGCCGCGGCAGATGCTACCGGCGGATCCTCGATGCCCACCAAGTCAGCCACGGCCTTGCTCAAAGACAACGGCATTCGCGTGTCACCCGCTGCGTTCAACCGCGCACTGGAAACCAAGGGCTTTCTGAAGCAGCTCCAGCGCAAGAACTCCAAACAGGAAATGGTTCCGTTCTGGTCGGTGACCGAGAAGGGCATGACCTACGGCAAGAACCTGACCAGCCCCCAATCCCCACGCGAGACGCAGCCTCACTGGTACGTCGATCGCTTCCTCGAACTGGCCAAACTGGTCGGGAAGGCCTGATATGCAATTCACCGTCACGATCAATCAGGTGAAGGCGTTGGAGTGGGGGCTGAATTCTCAGCAGGCCCTGCTGTTCGCCTTCGTCTACGGCTGCCCGAGCTGGACCAAGCCAATCAAGACTGACGACGGGATCTTCTTCGCGCTAAGCAAGGCCAAGATCATTGAGGAGCTGCCGCTGCTTACGGACAAGCCAGACACTGCTTATCGCATGCTGAAGGCCCTGGAAGAGGCGGGTCTGATTGAGCTTTCCAGCACTTCGAATATCACGTTGTTCCGCCTCACCGAGAAGGCGATTGAGTGGAACCAGAAACTGGATGGGTCGGAAAAATATCCGACCCCACCGAAGAACAAGGGTCGGAAAAAAATCCGATCTACCTCGGAAAAAAATCCGATCAAGGTCGGAGAAAAATCCGATCTAGGGTCGGAAAAATCTCCGACAAATCAGGATACCAATCATCAGGATACCAATCATCAGGGTACCAATCAGGATACCAGTCAGGACTTGCAAGGCAGCCCGGACAAGCCGGCCCGCAACCTGGTGCTGGTGATTGATCGCACCGATACGCCACGGGTTGAGATTCCCGCCGACATGCCGGGCCCCAAAGACCAGTCCTGCAAAACCTTCAAGGTCTGGGCGAACTACGCCATGGCCTACCGCAAGCGCTACAGCACCTGGCCGGTTTGGAACGCCAAGGTCGGCGGGCAGCTCGGCCAACTGGTCGACCGCCTTGGCGCCGATGTCGCCCACCACGTCGCGGCTCACTTCCTGAAAACCAGCGATGCCGCGGTGCTGCGTAAGTGCCACAGCCTCAACGAACTGCTGGCCAACGCCGAGAGTTATCACACCCAGTGGGTAACGGGTCAGCGCATCAACGGGACGACCGCACGCCAAATGGAGCGGACCGAAGCGAACGTCTCCGCCGCCGAGCAGGCCGCGCAAATGGTCTTGGCCAAGCGCCAAGCAGGAGAGCGCAATGAATACATTTGAAATGAACGATCACCAGGTTGCCAGCCTCGCTGCTGCGATCTGCGCCACCTCCGAAGCCATGGGGCAGGAAATGAACCCAGGCACTGCAGCGATGATGGCCGAAGACCTCTGTGCTTACTCGGTGACTGCCGTGAAAGCTGCACTGAAGGCCTGCCGCTTCGAAGTGAAGGGCAAGCTGGCCATGGCCGACATTCTCCAGCGAGTGCAGGCCGCCGATGGACGCCCGGGCAAGGACGAAGCATGGGCGATTGCCATGACCACCAACGACGAATTCGAAACCGTGGTGCTGACCGACGAAATCCAGCTTGCGCTGGCCGCTGCAAAGCCTGTTCTCGATGCCGGCGACAAGGTGGGAGCTCGCATGGCGTTCAACAGCGCTTACGAGCGTCTGGTGGGACAGGCTCGGGAGGACAACAAGCAGGTGAACTGGCATGTGTCCGTCGGCTTCGACGCCAACCGCCGCACGCAGGCAATCACCAAGGCAGTGCAGATGCAGCGCATCCCGCAGGAGCGCGGGCAGTTGTACTTGGCCGACCTGAGCGTTGCGCCGGTTACCGAAGACGGCCGGGCAGTGGTAGCGCTGCTCTCCGGTGAAGTTACACGGCCTTCGCCAAAGCTGCGCCAGAAGCTGGCCGCAGTGAAGGAATCGATGCTCGCCATGCGGAAAGCATCAGCCGAGGAACAAACAGAAATACGAATTCAGTCGGCCAATGACTTGGCTGATCGCCGGGCGCTGCTCATTCAGCAGGCTGAACAATTACAAGCAAGGAGCGCGGCTCAATGACCATCGACAAACAAAAACTCCAGAGTCTGTTATGGAGTGAAGTCGCCTCCTGGAAGGCTGACTGCGGGGAGTGGAAGCAGAACGCTGAGGCACTCGGTGAATTCCTCGGTGAGAAGACCGTGGAGGAGGTGGCGCTGGAGCTGCTGGCCGAGAACGAGCGTTTACAGTCTGCTGCGAGAACGCTGGGCCACCTCCGCTACACGAACAATGGTGCAGAGCTCTGGAAACCACCGCTTGGCGAGAAGCCCGACTTCAGTTTGATCGACCAGCTCAGCGCAGAAGTTGATTCGCTTACCCGAGAAGCCGATAGGCAATCCACGATCATTGAAGCGTATCGCAAGGATGCCGAGCGCTACCGGTGGCTTCGGCACGGGCACAGCGGCTACATCGAAGTCGTCGAATGGATCGGCCCGCATGCAACCGGGATGATCGGTGAAGAGCTTGATGCGCTTGTCGATACGGCCATGGCCAAGGCGGTGCAGCCATGAACCCCGAATACACGATCCGCGACCAGCGAGACGTCAACCGGCTGGCTGGAGTTCTCCACGCCATCGACCTGAGCAAGCCGAAGGTGGTGGTGATCCGCGACGAGAAACGCCCGGACATCTGCAACCGCAAGATGTGGGCAATGCTCAAGGACGTTTCCGAGCAAGTTATCTGGCACGGCAAGAAGCTGACCAGCGAAGACTGGAAGTGCCTTTTCAGTGCCTCGCTGGAGAAGCAGCGAGCCGAGCCAGGTCTCGACGGTGGCTTCGTGGTGATGGCCGTATCGACTCGCAAGCAGTCGCAGAAGTGGTTCAGCGATTTGTTCGAGCTGATGCATGCCTTTGGCGCCGAGCATGACGTGAAGTGGAGCGCTACTGATCACTGGGACGGCCGCTATGACCAATAACTTCAAGCCGGGCGATCTGGCGCTGGTGATATCTGGCGGTTACATGGGCGAAACAGCGGAGCTGATGCACTTCGTCATGCCAAACGAGGTTGTGGTTTCTCCTACGTCGGGGAAGAAATATCAGTTCAGGCCTTCGGCGGGTATCGGTGGTTGGATGTGCCGCTTCCGCGATGAGTGGGCAATCAAGCACGAAAAGAATTTGATGCCACTGCGCGGCGACTCCGCCCCCGAGCAGCAGAAAGCCAAGGAGGCCGAGCCATGCGCGTAGCCCTCAAGGAGAGGAAGACCCCGAAAGCGAAGAAGTGCAAGAACCCAGCGTGCGGCATCAGCTTCCCGCCGCAACGCTTGGGGCAGGCGGTGTGCAGCCCGAAGTGCGCGCTCGCCATGGCTCCGGCCAACAGCGAGAAAGCCCGCATAGCCATCGACCAGCGCGACCGCCGCGAAATCAAAGTCCGCAAGGAGAAGCTGAAAACCCGGGCGGATCACCTGCGCGAAGCTCAAGCGGCGGTAAACGAGTACGTCCGCCTCCGTGATGCGCATCTGCCGTGCATCAGCTGCGACTCGATGCCGAACGATAACGATCTGATGACTGGCAGTCGCTGGGACGCTGGGCACTACCGATCCGTAGGCGCCTGTCCGGAGCTGCGTTTCGAGCCGCTGAACATTCACCGCCAGTGCGTGAAGTGCAACCGAAACCTGTCCGGCAACGCTGTGGAGTACCGCATCCGGTTGGTGCAGCGCATCGGCGTGGACATGGTCGCATTTCTGGAGGGGCCTCATCCGGCCCGCAAGTACACCGTCGAAGAAATCAAAACCATCAAGGCCGAATACCGGGCCAAGACCCGAGAACTGAGAAAGGGGCAGGCAGCATGAAATTAATCAACGCACGTCAAGCGTGGACAGATGCACAGCATGAGTCGAACGCCTCAATCAGTGCGGCAGCGGCTGACCGGGCAAAATCCGCGACTGTCGTCCGGAAGGAAAAGGCTGCACTTCGAGAGGTCATCTTTGCCGCCCAGGGCGAGGACAAGGAAGAACGCATCATGGCTGTGCGCCAGAAGATCCACATCGCCGAGACGCGCCGCACGCCTATTGGCCGTTCGACACATCGAGCCGCTCACCTCGTGACTATGGGGAAAGTGCAGAAGGCAATCGAGTCGCTGCCGTTCCAGGTGCAGCAGTTGGGGCACTACCTCTATCACCCGAGCATGACCGTGGTGCACATGCTCAACGCCGAGAAGCTAATCTGGTCGGACACTGACTTCAGTGCGCTCACTGATGCCAAGGCGGCAAAGGTGCACTGCCTGATCACCTGCGCCCTGCAGTCCTACAAGGCCGAGGCGAACGGCGGTGACGCGTGGGGCCCGGCTCGAGTGTCTGACGCCATGATGAAACTGTACGGGATTGCTATCCAGCCCAAGCACTGGGATCGCGATTGGCTCGAGATCTGGAATTTCCTGCGAAATGCTATTGAGAAAGTGGATATTCAGGCTCAACAGCCGGTGTGGCAGGTTATTCACGCAGAAAATTCAGAGGAGGCGGCATAAAAGTGTTGCTATGGTGGGGTTTTTGAGGTAATTTTCCCATAGTGCACAAGTAACGCGAAACGCACACGGATCTCTGAACCCGGCCAAGCGCCGGGTTTTTTATAGCTAAAAATCGCGAAGATTGTGCTTCAGGTTGAACCAGTATGGGCTTACCTCGAACCTCTCGAGGGCTTCGTTGATTGAAGCGTACTTCGATAGAGGATCTACTTTGCCTTTTGGCCAGTCTGCGAAAGAATGGACTATGACAGCGGAAACAGATTGGATTGTTTCTGATGGGGATCCAGATAAAAAGTAGTCAGGATGCTGGGTCGCAAGTGGTACCAGAAGGAGGTAGATCTGATGGCGCCAATGCTCCTCATGACTCTCGCACTCTCGATATAGTTGTAGATCTCCAATCTCGCTTTTCGTTAACCGGTATTCCTCAATAAGCCGAGCCGCCGTCAACCAGTTCAAACGACTCTGCGGTGGGATGAGCACCTGCGGGGAAGGGCCTCGCAGTGCAAGGTAGGCTCGCTCCATCGTCGTCACAGCATGCTTTAAAAGTCTTTCGTTCTCTCTTCTTGTATTGGCTATGTGCTCTTCTCGAGCTCTGGCCTTCTCTGTGTTGGCTAGAGCTATAGCGTGATTTTTGTCGTTTCTTTTAATCGCGCGGAACGCGGCCAATGCCGACATCAGGCCCGCAATAGCTGATATAGCACTTGCGCTAGCAGCTATCGTGTTTACTTCTGAGTGAGTGGTAATCCACGTCCAGGTGTCTGTAAGCCACATTTGCAACGTTCTCTGAAATGGTTGGGGCAACAGTGCCTTTAATCCTAATGATGACGCTCGCACGCAAAATTTTGAATCGCCATTTCAACCAACATGCCTATTTTGGAGTCGAGCGCATGGAGTTATTGCAGCGCCTGCTCGACAAGATCGACAGGTTTGAATTGCTGATCGCAGGACTGGTCGGCGCTGTCGTCGCAAGCTGGTGGCACAAAGACGATCTGGCCGACTGGCGTGCTTGGATGATCTTCCTGGTCACCGGCATTGCCTGCTCTCTGTACCTGACGAGCATGGTCAGCACCTATCTGGGTGTGACCGAGCCGAAGATCGTCGCGGGCATTGGTTTTCTGCTGGGCACCTTCGGCGGATCGCTGCTCGCGGCCATCAACCGAGCCATCAAAGCCGCTGACCTCTGGGCGCTCATTCGCCAGCGGTTCGGGGGAGGCAATCCACCATGAATCTTGAACTGATCAATTCCATCGCCTGCGGCTTGATTGCCTTGTGGGCGACCTGGTGTGTTCTGAGCGGTCGAGTTCGGGACGGCGTCATCGGCAAGCTGATCTATTCGGCGATCGCCATCAGCGGTTTCGTCGTGATGAGCCGCAACCAGAACATTTTCATCATGGGCCCGACCACTGCTGGTATCACGTTGCACGTCTCGCTGGCACTGGCCGGCATGCGGCACATCTTCATGGTCACCTGGTGGCAGCGGGTGAAGGCCTGGCTCTGCCGGACGATGAACTGTGAGCACTGCATGCGGTGTGACAAGGCGCCGGACGGAATCGAGCGCCGAACCAAGTAAGTCGCGACACTTTTCGCGAATCAACAAATTGTGTCGCGACACCAAAAGGAGCAAGCCATGAAATTCCGCAAAAAGCCTGTAGTGATCGACGCCATCCAGTACGACGGCACCCAAGACAGTAACCGCGAGATCATCGAGTGGACCAACGGCAGCTCAACGCCAGCCCTGATGGATACCGTAGTGGGCAGTTGCTCGCCTCGGCATCCAGAAGGGTTTGATTATCCGGCGCTGAAGATCAACACCCTTGAAGGCTTGATGGTCGTGAACTCTGGCGATTGGGTCATTCGTGGCGTTGCGGGTGAGTTCTACCCCTGCAAGCCAGACATCTTCGAAGCGACTTACGAGGCTGTTTGATGAGCAACGTCACCCGCCTGCGCCACGCGCTTCCGATGAGCCAGGACATCAACAAGGCTCTGACCGATCTTGATAACGCGATCGTCAAGGCCATCGACGCTGCCAAGGCTGCTGGACTGCCGCAAGGCCTGATCGTCGCCGAGCTGCACGGGCACGCCCAAGTGCAGACCAACATCATGGTGAGTTGAAGCGGGAAGCAGCAGTAGGGTGATGAGGGTGATTGTCCGAATGTAGTTGCGCATAGGTATTGCCTGAAAAGTGGGTACCTATTCAGCATCGGGTATCGGCCTTTTCAATTCATCTCAACCCTGTGCAAGTTCCTCTCACCCCTCCGACTTCGTGGAGTTTCACCGCATGACGACCATTGCCTACAAAGACGGCGTGATCGCCTATGACTCGCGCGTGACTCGCGGCTCACTCATCGACCACGATGATTACGAGAAGCTCATCCATAGGAATGGGCATCAATTCCTGTTTACGGGTTGTGGTGCGGACTTTGCCTCCCTGATGGATGAGTTTTTCGGGGTGAAGGTCAGCGATAAGCCGCTCGATGCAAATGGGCTGGTCGTCACCAATGGCAGGCTTTGCCAGATTGGTCGCGACGCCGAGAGCGGTTTCTGGATGGACGAGGTGTGGATGGAGCGTGCGTTTGCCATCGGCAGCGGACGCGACTTCGCACTCGCTGCGATGGATATGGGGGCAACTGCTAAGGAAGCTGTCGAGGCAGCGGCCAAGCGTGATGTCTACACCGGCGGCACGATCCGCATACTGATCATTGATCCGGGTAAGCCTGGGTAGGTGTGCCGCAGGTGAGTGCGGCACGATTGATCATCTATCGACCGTTACGACGATCGCATTCTTCCTGAGCCTCGGAACGGGACATATAGCAGTCCGGGTGTCGCTTGTTCTCGATGGTGTCGTAGATTTGAAAGCCTCTTGGCGCAACGCTCGAATTAACGACGCCATTTCGAACTGACCCGGTTTCCGTGTGTATTGCTGACTTGACGGTGTAGCGTTCGTCCATGGGATTCTCCTGTAGCTCGAATTGATCCTCACAAATACCGTCAGCGCGCCACTATTTCAAGCATTAGAGAATTTCACATGACAACCAAGCAACCCGACTGGGAGGCGATCGAACGAGCCTACCGGGCTGGTCTGCTTTCCCTGCGCGCAATTGCCGCTGAACACGGCGTAGCGCACAACACGATCATGAAGCGCGCCGAGAAGGAAGGCTGGCAGCGAGACCTGACCAGCAAGGTCAGATCCGCCGTAAAGGACAAGGTGACCAGAGCGGTGACCACGGATGGTGACCAGAAGAAACTGGTCACTGACGCTGAGATCATCGAGGAAGCTTCCGATCAAGCTGCGGCTGTAGTTCTTGCCCACCGATCCGGTTTGGCCCAGTGGCGCGGCATTGCGAACAAGCTCAGCACCTTTCTCTCTGGAGTCGCCGTCACCGAAGATAACCACGGCGACTTCGCTCGCTCTCTCAACGCAGGCGTCGACGCTCAACTCAAGGTCATCAAGGGCGAGCGCCAAGCATTCAACCTAGACACGGAAGAGGGCGACAAGACAGTCGACGCCCTGGCCGCGATGATGGACGAACTATCGAAGGACGCCTGACATGAAGCCCGAGCACATGAAGCTGCTCCGGGATAAGCGTTGGAGGCTCAATAATCTCTACTTCATAACCGACAAAGGCGGCAAGAAAGTCCGCTTCCGGATGACGGACGAGCAGATCGAATACTTCGACGGGATGCACACGCGGAACATCATCCTGAAGGCTCGGCAACTCGGCTTCACCACAGAGTGCTGCATCATCCAGTTGGACGCGGCTCTGTTTGAGTCGGCCAAGTGCGCACTGATCGCGCACACCCTGAACGACGCCAAGCGCCTGTTCCGGGAGAAGGTGAAGTACGCCTACGACAACCTGCCGAAAGAGATCCGCGCCGCGAATCCTGCGAGCAACGATGCCGCCGGTGAGCTGGTGTTCAGCAAGGGCGGTTCGCTCTACGTCAGCACCTCGTTCCGTGGCGGCACGTTGCGTTACTTGCACGTCTCCGAGTTCGGGAAGATCTGCGCCAAGTTTCCACACAAGGCGCGGGAGATCGTCACCGGTGCGTTTGAGGCGGTGGCCACTGACTGCTTTGTCACGATTGAATCAACGGCTGAAGGCCGGGCCGGCTACTTCTTCGACTATTCACAGAGCGCCGAGAAGCAACTGCTTTCAGGCACGCCGCTCGGCAAGCTGGACTGGAAGTTTTTCTTCTTCAGTTGGTGGAAGAACAAGGCCTACTGGCTTGACCCGGTCGAGGCGGTCATCCCGCAGCGCCTGACCGACTACTTCAACGAGCTGTTCGCCAAGCATGGTATCGGCACCAACCCGGGTCAGCGCGCTTGGTATGCCGCCAAGGAGAAGACGCTCGGCGACGACATGAAGCGGGAATACCCGTCTCTGCCGGCCGAAGCCTTCCAGCAGTCAATCGAGGGCGCCTACTACGCCCAGCAGTTCACCAAGCTGTATGCCGCTCAGCGGATCGGCGCGATACCGAACAACAGCCACTTGCCGGTGATGACCTTCTGGGACATCGGCGTCAGTGACTCCACGGCGATCTGGTTTGTTCGTCAGGTCGGCGAGCAATACCACGTCATTGATTACTACGAGAACTCGGGCGAAGGCCTGCGGCATTACATGAAGGTACTCAAGGACAAGGGTTACACCTACTCCGAGCACTGGGGACCGCACGACATCGACAACCGCGAGTTCGGCAGCGATGCCAAGACCCGTCGAGAACTGGCCCGAGAGGGTTACGAGATCGACGGCGAGAAATACAGCATGACCTTCGAGGTCGTCCCCAAGATCGGCATCAACGATGGCATCGAGCAGGTTCGCGAGATCCTGCCGAGATGCGTGTTCGACGAGGCCAAGTGCGAAGAAGGGATCGGTTGCCTCGAAAACTACCGAAAAGAATGGGACGACAAGCGCGGCTGCTGGAAAAACAACCCGCTCCATGACTGGACCTCTCACGGCTCCGACGGATTCAGGTACTTCGCTGTTGCGAAGAGCGCCAGGAAGCCGGCCACCAAAATCAGAATGGGATTTGCACGCTGATGAGCGACGTCACTTTCACGCGCCCCGAGTACAAGTCGGCGCAAAACCGCTGGCGCTTGGTGCGCGACGTCTGCAAAGGCTCGGAAACCATAAAGGACGCTGGTGATCGGTATTTGCCTCGACCGAATGCCGCCGATACCAGTCAGGACAACAAGGAACGCTACGACGCTTACAAGAAACGGGCGGTGTTCTACAACGCTACCGGGCGCACGAAACACAGCTTGGTTGGAGCAGTGTTTCGCACCTGGCCGACTTTGACTGTTCCCGGCGCACTCGACTACGTGTCCAAGGACATTGATGGGCAGGGTGTGAGTGTCTATCAACAATCCCAGTCGGTGATTGGACACCTGCTCGAAGTCGGCCGCCATGGGCTGCTGGTGGACTACGCCGCTGTGGAAGCGGGCACCGTCAGCAAGGCCGACGAACTCTCCGGCCGTGCCCGGGCGAACATTGCCAGCTACACCGCAGAGTCGATTATCAACTGGAAGACTCGTCAGGTTGGCGGCCAGCATTTGCTGAGCCTTGTCGTGTTGCGCGAGACGGTCGACGTCGACACTGATGACGGCTTTGGCAGTGAGCAGGTAGTCCAATACCGCGTTCTGCGCCTCGATGTCTTGGGTCAGTACACTCAGGAAGTTTGGGAAGAAGGATCAAGCGCGACAACTCAGAAGGTCGCACCATTTACACCGTTGAATGGCATGGGTAGACCTTGGCAGGTGATCCCGTTCCAGTTCGTGGGCAGCGAAAACAACGACACCAGCATCGACGATTCGCCGCTGTACGACATGGCCGAGATCAACATCGGGCATTACCGGAACAGCGCGGACTACGAAGAAGCGGCCTATTTGGTTGGGCAGCCTCAACCGTGGATGTCCGGCTTGAGCGATCAGTGGCGCGACCACCTTGAGAAAGAGGGCATTTACCTCGGCTCCCGGGCTCCTTGGCTGCTCCCTCAAGGCGGCGCCTGCGGAATGATGCAGGCCGAGCCTAACGCAGTGGCCAAGGAAGCGATGGACGCCAAGAAGCAGGACATGGTTTCGCTCGGCGCTCGGCTGATTGAGCGCGGCAGCGCGGTGAAGACCGCCACCCAAGCTGACAACGACAGCGCCGCCGAACACAGCGTTCTGTCGCTGGTGGTCAGCAACGTCAGCGAGGCCTACAGCCAGTGCCTTGAGTGGATGGCTGAGTTCGTGAATGCCTCCGGCGAGGTGGTTTACAAGCTCAACCAAGACTTCAGCCAGATCACCCTTGATCCGACGGTTTTGGTCGCGCTGTTCAACGCAGTGCAGGGCGGCAAGCTGCCGGAAGGCGACTTCTGGCAGTACCTGCGTGATCGCGGTGTGATCAATCCGGAGAAAACGGACGACGAGATCCGGGATGAACTGGAGGCACAAAGCACCGGGCCAGCTCTGGACGACACAGAGGTAATTCCGAATGGCGGCAAACCAAGCAATCCTTGACGCCACTATTCGGCACGCGGTGTTCCTGGAGCAGCTGAAGTCGGGCGAGGTCGCGAAGTTCGCCCCCTTCCTCAAGGAGATCGACCGCTCGATCCGCGAACGGCTCACACGGGCTGATCTGACGGACTACACCGTCGCGAGGCTGGAGCGTCTGCTGAGTGAAGTCGACAGCCTGTTGCTGGGCATCTTCGACCGGTACAGCGAGAAGCTGAACCTCGACCTGGTGGACATCGCCAACTACGAGGCCGAGTTTGAAGCAACCAGCCTGACCCGGGCGGCACCGGCGGGTGTCACATTCGACGCGGCGGTGCCAGGTGCTGCGGCAATCAGGGCGGCAATCCTCACAAACCCGCTCAGCGTGCGCGGTGCCGACGGCGGGAAGCTGCTCAGGTCGTTCATTGATGGTTTCACCGCCACCGAGCGACAACGCCTCACAGGCGCGATCCGGCAGGGCTTCTTCGAAGGCCAAACCAACTTCCAGATCATCAAGAACATTCGCGGCACCAAGTCGCTCCAGTACAACGACGGCATCCTGGCCACGACCAATCGCAACGCCGGCGCCATTGTGCGAACGGCGGTGCAGCACGTCGCCACCCAGGCGCGCATGGAGACGTTGAAGGCGAACTCCGATGTTGTGCCGTCAGTGGAGTGGGTCAGTACGCTGGATTCGAAGACGACCAGCCAGTGCCGGACGCTCGATAAGCGTCGTTTCAAGCTGACAGAGGGGCCGAGGCCGCCGATCCATATCAACTGCCGCTCGACGGTGGTGGCGGTGACGCGCTTCAGCGAGCTGTTCGCCAAGGACGCCACGCGTGCATCCATCGGTGACGCCGGCGCCCAGCAGGTGAGAGCAGACCTCAGCTATTACGACTGGCTCAAGCAGCAGCCGGCAGCGTTTCAGGACAAGGCTATTGGGCCGGTTCGAGCGAAGCTGTTTCGAGGCGGTGGGCTGAGCGTTGAGAGATTCGCTGAACTGCAGCTTGATCGCAATTTTTCACCACTGACTCTTGCACAGATGAAGGCTCTTGAACCGCTGGCATTCGAAAGGGCAGGGGTTTAACCCGCCCAATCGATTGACGCGGTCAGTAGCTGATGCTGACACCCGTTGCTCCGCGTGCCTTCAACTCGCGAATTATTTCTTCCACGGTCGCTTCCGCGAGCAACGCTTCGCTAGGTGCTGTTTCGGCTGGAATTACCCCAGAGCCGAACAGGACACCGTTCAGTTTCTCCCATGTTTCTTGGCGGGGAGCGCAGAAGCAGGAGTGGTCGCGATTCTCGTAACGGGAAGGCATCGCTGGGTTAATACTGATTGCGTGAGCGAGCTGAGTAAAAGTTAGCCCTTTTTTCTCTCGCGCAGCTTTGAGTGCTTCGGGGAACTCTTTACTTGTTGGGAATGGCAGCATTTTATAGATCCTTTGTTGGTTTGTGTGAAGGCGATAATACAGTACCAGTACTGTACTGGCAATACTGAAGTTAACTATTTACAGGCAGGGCCTGTATCAACGTCTCTGGGAGACAACAAATGCTGAAATTTCAACTGGACAGCCTGGACGGTGTCGACGAAGCCGTGCGCGCTCTTTACACCGAGAAGGACGGCAAGTTCGTACTCGGCATTGAAGGTCTGCCGCAGCAAGAAGATGTATCCGGCCTGAAGGCCAAGGTTGATGAGCTGCTCGGCGAGAAGAAGCTGGCCGAGAAGAAAGCCCGCGAGGCTGAAGAACTGGCCCGCACCGAGCGTGAAGAAGCCGCGCGCAAGTCCGGCAACGTCGAAGAGCTCGAACGTTCCTGGTCTGAGAAATACAACCGCCGTGAAGCTGAGCTGAACGGCACATTGGAACAGGAGCGGTCAACGCTGAGCGGGCAGATCCGGGATCTGACTGTTGGCCGTACCGCTACTGATATCGCGTCTGCCCTGGCAATCCCAGGCAGCGCCAAAGCCCTGTTGCCGCACATCGAGCGCCGCCTGAGCGTCGAACAGCGCGACGGGAAGCCTGTTGTGGTCGTCCTCGACCAGCAGGGCAAGCTCTCGGCGGCAACGCTGGATGAGCTGAAAGCAGAATTCGCAAACGACACGGCCTTCGCGCCGTTGATCGCGGGTAGCAAGGCATCTGGCGGCGGGGCTGCTGGTGCTGGAGGTGGCGGCGGGGCCGCAAAAGGAAAAATCGGCGGCACCAAAGAGGAACGGACGGCTGCAATCGCAAGCCGGTTCCCAGATCTCCCTCAATCGTAAGGAATAACTCATGTCCCTGTCGCAAATGCAGGTTTTCAACGAATACATCATGCCGGCGACTCTCGAGACGCTGGATCAGTACCTGGCCGCTTTCAACGCTGCGAGCCGCGGCGCTATCGTGCTGTCCCCGGACGGCTTCACTGGCGACTTCCTCCAAGAGTCGTTCTTCCAGACCCTTGCTGCTGCTCAGCGCCGCGTAGACCGCTATAGCGCCAACGCCGCCGTTGCTGCCACCGACCTGACCGAGCTGAAAAACACTTCGGTGAAGGTAGCCGGCGGCTTCGGCCCAATCCGCTATGAGCCATCGCAGATGACTTGGCTGGAGCGTCCTACCGCGCAAGGTATCGAAGTCGCGAGCCGCGCGTTCGCTGAAATCCTGCTGAAGGATCAGTTGAACACTGCGATCGCCGCGCTGGTCGCGGCTATCACCGCCCAAGCCGCCGCAGTCAACGATGTGTCGGCGACCGCAGGCATCACTTACGCCGGCCTGAACAACGCTCACGCGAAGTTCGGCGACGCCAGTCAGAACTTGGTTACCCAGGTGATGCAGGGCACCAGCTACCACAAGCTGGTCGGCCAGAACCTGGCGAATCAGCAGCAGCTGTTCCAGGCGGGCAACGTTCGCGTGGTGGACATTCTCGGCAAGATCTCCGTTGTAACGGATGCCCCTGCGCTGATGCAGGCCGGAACCCCGAACAAGGAAATCATCCTGTCCTTGGTGCAGGGCGCTGCACTGGTCCACGACGGCCGCGACATCATCAGTAACGTCCAGACCACCAACGGCA
Organism: Pseudomonas sp. NPDC087346; assembly: GCF_044744235.1. NCBI lineage: Bacteria > Pseudomonadati > Pseudomonadota > Gammaproteobacteria > Pseudomonadales > Pseudomonadaceae > Pseudomonas > Pseudomonas sp. NPDC087346. Next base: position 140,835 of record NZ_JBIUXX010000009.1, on the reverse strand, counting down.
AGGAGCGCATCGAAACCACGCTTCAAACCGATTACACCTTCGGCTTGGGCCTGAAGGGTTACACCTGGGACACCACCACCGGCGGCAAGTCGCCAACCGACGCTGAGTTGGCGACCGGTACCAACTGGGACAAAACCGCTACCAGCATCAAGCACACCGCCGGTGTGGCTCTGATCGGTGATGCCTCCAAGTAACCCCTGAATGTTGAGCTGGGCGGTTTGCCCGGCTCGACGAGGTAATGATCATGAGCAACAAAAACATCTGGTACTTGCCCGGTCCATTCCACCAGTACCAGGAAGATGTGAAGGCGCTGGCAAAACAAAACGGTCTGCGCATTGTCGACGCAAACGCCACTGAAAGCCGTGACGACGAGGCTGAGGATGTGCCAGAAGTGACGGTGCGACAGGTTGATTCGGCACCGGTGCTGCTGATCGCCGCCGGTGGTATTGATGACGGTGCGTTGCAGGAGTTGATCGACAAGTTGAGTGCGGAGCGCGTTGGTGTCATTCGACTGATCGAGGCCGTTGAAGGTAATGCGCCGCTTGAGCATCCCGGCGCCGGCGAACTGCCGATCCGATTGTTCGATGCGCTGGACGCTGTGCACGACATCATTATTTCGGTGACCGGCGAGCGCGATAATCTGGCGGGCGAAGTTCAATCCCTGAACGCTGAGATTGAGCGCCTTAAAGCAGCGGCGAATCAGCCTGACGAAAGCGCTGAGAAAATCGCAGGCCTCAAAGCACAACTCGACGCTGCCAACGTGACGTATCGGGCGAATGCTTCGGTAGAATCGCTGGAAAAGGCCGTTGCTGATCTGCAGCAGGCGTAATAATCCGGGCGCCCGACAATACGGCGCCCGATCCACATCCCTACAGCGAGCTGATTCATGACTCTCATCATCGAGGACGGTACTGGCAAGCCTGACGCCGAGAGCTACGCATCTGCCGAAGATCTGGCCATGTACGCCGTGAAGTTCGGCGTGACCATCCCGGCGGAAGTACCAGCACTGGAAGCGCTGCTGCGCAGGGCCACGCTGGCAATGGATGGCATGACGTGGAAAGGGCGAAAGTCCAACAGCGAGCAGGCCCTGTCCTGGCCGCGCCGAGGCGTCGAACTGGATTACGAGATCAAGCCCGACAACTACCTGCCGGCGCGAATTCAGTACGGCCAGATGGCCTTGGCCGCCGAGATCCATCAGGACGATATCGATCCGGTGGAGAAGCGCAAAGGAGCTGTACTGCTGGATCGTGTTGAGGGGGCAGTGACGCGGCAGTACGCGGCCATCCCAAACACCAGCAATCGGCTGCTGCCGGCGGCGCCTGATCGGCCGAGCGCGACGCAGTTTGCTGATTACCTACAGAAGCGCGGACTATTTGCTGTAAGGGCCTAAAGCTAGATTTTTCGCCAGCCTTTGTGATTATTCACATCATAAAAAGCCGGAAAGTTAGAGAGACTCTGAGTATCTCCGGCGATGTGATCCGCCAGTTCGTCGAATTCGGCAAAGTCAAAATCATTCCGTATCCATTGCCGTTTCACTTTCTTAAGGTATGGAAACGCATTCGTACCTGATAGGCAATGGTCGACCATTTTCCTCAGTTTTGATCGTGCGTTCACTAGGTCTACCGTGGCGTGTTCGGGAATGTGAGCTAGCTCTTCCGCGAAGTATCTTAGTAGCTGCGCCTTCTGTACGTTTGTCATGGCCATCCTTGGAGATTTAAAAGTGGCATTCTACGACGAGATGGCTGTAATGGCTCTGGAGATGATCACAGAGTTCGGCCAGCCCGTGACCATCACCAAGACGGAGCCTGGCGAGTATGACCCGGATATCGGCGGCGAAGCGCCAGGCGTGCCGGTCGAGCAGATCGCTCAAGGCATACTGCTCGACTTCACCGGTCAGGAGTTCCAGAACAACAGCCTCATCAAGCAGGGCGACAAGAAACTGAAAATCGCCGCGCAGGGGCTGGAGTGGGTGCCGGATCTGCTAAACAAGGTGATCACTCAAGGTCGCACCTGGTCAATCGTCCCTCCCTTGAAAGAAATCAACCCGGCCGGCACGCCGATTCTCTACGAATTGCAGGTGAGGTCATAAGCCGGGCGGGCGCCGGCCAATCCGGCAGCTTCGCACTGAGTCTCGCCGAGTTTGCGTCCCAGACAAGCGAAGCCATCGACGCCAGTGTGCGCGAGATCATCATCGAGGTCGGCAGCAGCCTGATTCGCATGTCACCCGTGGGTAACCCGGAGATATGGGCGCAGAACGCTGTGGCGACCCAGTACAACAAGGCCGTCGACGATCACAACAGCGCGCTGCGCAGTGATCCGGCCAACCTCACGAAAGGTGGCAGGCTGAAGAAGGGCCGCAAGCTTAACGACGGCATGGACATCAAGGCGCCTGAAGGCTACGTCGGCGGCCGGTTCCGTGCGAACTGGCACATATCGCTCGGCGTGGTCGAGAACGTCACCTTTGACGAGGTAGACCCGAGCGGCGCCGAAACCACTGCGGCGCTGGTCGCAGCGATGAGCGACTTCACCGCCGGCCAGATGGCCTACATCATCAACAACTTGCCCTACGCGATCCCGCTGGAGTTCGGCCATTCCACGCAGGCCCCCGGCGGCATGGTCCGGGTAACCGTGGCTCGCTTCCAGCAGATCGTGCAGGAGGCCATCAGGAATAATCAGGTATGAGTCACGCGATCATAGCCTCAATCTACGAGGCAAAGCTCATCGCTTGGAACAGTGTCAGGTCGCAGAAACTGAAGATCGTCTTCGAGAACACTGCCTACACACCGGCAACAGATGAAACCTATCTGCGAGTGTTCACGATCCCGGGTGATACCGCGAGCAACACGCTCGGCGGCGATCACCGGCTGTTCACCGGCGTGTTTCAGGTGAGCATCATCGCGCCGGCTGGTACCGGGAAAGCAAAGACGAACCCGATTGTCGATGAACTGACAGGTCTATTCCCTCTTTACGCTCGGGACACGAAAGGGGCGGTCACTGTGGTAACCATGTCGCCAGTCGACCCGGGGCCGGGCATCACTGGCGATTCCGCATACACAGTGCCGGTCTCGTTCTCCTATCGAGCCGACACCAACTAATCCCGCCCATTGGGCAACCTTACGAAACCCGCCATCGAGCGGGTTTTTTCATATCTGCAAAGAGGAAATACCAATGGGCTACAAAATCCCGAACGGCGGCACCTTCCAGCATGCCGCGACCTACGCGACCGCTCTGGCGTTTGCCTCCATCACCAATGCGACAGAAGCCGTTGCCACTGTTGTCGGTGGCACGCTTACCGCCGGCGATATCGTTTTGCTGACTTCTGGCTGGAGCAAGCTGGACAGCAAGGTTGTGCGCGTGAAAGCCGCGACTGCAACGGCAATCACACTGGAAGGAATCGACACCACGGATACGCAGAACTTTCCTGCCGCCGGCGGTGCCGGGACCATGCGCAAGGTGTTGACCTGGGTGCAGATCCCGCAGATCTCCGACGTGGCGTTTTCTGGCGGTGAGCAAAACTACCTCGACGTGGTTTTCCTCGAGGATGACCAAGGTAAACAGATTCCTACCGACAAATCGGCGGCCAGCATGGTGCTGACTTTGGCTGACGACCCGGCGCAGGACTTCAACAAGGTGCTGATGAAGGCTGATGCTGGCAAACAGGTCGAGGCTGCACGCCTGAACTTGCCGGGCAATGACCAGTTGCTCTACGGGGCTTACACGTCGTTCTCCAAGCAGCCGGCAGTGTCCCGCAACAACCTGCTGACCCGCACCGTCAACCTGGCGCTTCAGGCCGAACCAACCCGCTATCTGACTGCGGTGGTGTAACCCATGGCAAAAATCAGAATCGCGCAGAATCCGACATTCAAGGCCATGGTGCTGATCCCTATTGTCGGAAGTGAGCCCGAGAAAATCGAGTTCACGTTCAAATATCGAGACCGGCTGGAGCTTGCCGAGCTGTTCGATGAGTGGAACACGGTCCGAGATAAAACACGGGAAGCTTTGGGCGAGAAGCCGACTTATTCCCAGATCGTTGCTGCTGATTCTGAGCAACAGGCTCAGCAAATTAAGGATCTGGTTGTCGGCTGGGGCTTCGACGACAAGTTCGACGACAAGAGCATCATCGCGCTCGTGAAGTCATGTCAAGGCGCGGCCGAGGCGGTCGTTGACGCATATCAGGGCGCCTACAACCAAGCTCGCTTGGGAAACTGACAGACGCCGCGCGTGCGTTGTATGCGCCCGCGGCGCCGGCCGAGTTGATGGGCATGTTCGGCCTCTCGCCTGGTGATCTGGAGGAAGAGACAGAGGTTTGGCCATGCAACTGGCCGGCCTTCCTCTTGTTCAACCGGATGTCCACGCAGTGGCGAGTCGGTGCCGGTGGCGCCATCGGCCTAGATTACAACTGCATTCGCGACGTCGCCGAGTTTCTCGGCATCAAGAAAAAGAAACTCGCTGAAATCTTTCCTGACCTTCAGGTGTTGGAAGGCGAAGCCCTGCGCGTCATGGCGGAGGAAAGGGAAAACAGCCCGTAGTCACGGGCACTTATTCAAGGTGAGTCGATGAACATTGCAGAACTCGGCGTCAAGATCGACTCGGCCGACGCAATCGAGGCGAAAACCAGTCTCGATGAAATGGCGAAGGCTGGCGGCCGGGCCGAGCAGTCCGCCGTTTCGCTGATGAATGAAATGCAGGCGCTGGAGAAGTCGCTTTCTACCAGCGCCAAGACCACGCAGGATCTCGCAAAACAGCGTGATGCTCTGGCGAAGCTGACGAAAACCGGCGCGTATGGCGAGGCTGAGGCAGCGAAGATATCGGCGCAGCTCGACAAGCAGCAGGTAGCTTTGGCCAAGTCGGCCATGGATGAGCAGAAGGCACTGAACAGCCTGCTGGGCGCCATTGACCCGGCTCGCGCTGCGCTGGCGAAGCTTGATACCCAGGTCGAGCAACTGGGCAAGCACCTGGATGCTAGCCGGATCAGCCAGGACGAGTACAACACCGCGCTGAGCAAAATCGACAAGGATTACGACAAGCTCAACAAAACCACTACCGGTTTCGACAAGCTGCGACTCGGCACGCGCCAGGCGCAGGAAAACGTCGTTCAGTTGGGGAATGCACTTTCCTCGGGAGACTGGGGTAGCGGTGTTCGTGCGGTTGCTCAGTTGGGCGCCGGTGCTGGCGCGGGTGCTGCCGGCCTCCTTGCGATCCTGGCTCCACTCGCTCTGGCCACCGCTGCTGCGGGCGGTCTGGCATACGCTTTCTACAAAGGCAGCGAGGAGCAGGACAGCTATAACAAGTCCCTGATCCTCACCGGCAACTACGCTGGCGTCAGCGCTGGTCAACTTGGCGACATGGCGCGGCAGGTCAGCGCTACCGTTGGTACGACTGGACAAGCTGCTGAGGTTCTGGCGCTGCTGGCGGGGAACGGCAAGATTGCTGGCGAAAGCTTCACAGGCATCACCCAGGCTGCCGTGTCGATGCAGGAAGCGACCGGCAAAGCCGTGAGCGAGACAGTCGCTGAGTTTTCCAAGCTCGCAGACGACCCGGTTAAGGCGTCTGCCGCACTCAATGAGCAGTATCACTATCTAACCGCCTCGGTTTACTCGCAGATCACCGCGCTGGAGAAGCAGGGCGATCATGCTGGTGCCGTGAAACTGGCAACTGAATCGTTCGCCGATGCTATCAATCAACGCACGCCGAAGATCCTTGAGAACCTTAGTTTCTGGGAGAAGGGCTACAACGCCGTTGCTCGAGCTGCTGATGGGCTGAAGAACATCGGTCGCCGCGACATCAATTCGGAAATCGAAACTGCTCGGAATGATCTCCAGCAGGCTGAAAGCATGGACGGCTTATTTCAGAGTCAGAAGTCCAAGGATGCGCTGATCGAATTTCGGCGAAATCGGCTCAACATGCTGGAGGATCAGAAGGCTGCGGAAGCCGATATCGCTAAATGGGAAGGCGAGCAGGCGAAAGCCCAAGGTGACGCTATCTCTTCGATGACGAAGATTGACGCCCTCACCAAATCTGCATGGACGAATGAGCAGAAGCGCACCGAGGCGATCAAGGAGTACAAGCGGCAGCTCGAAGATATTCGCAAGGTCGCGCCGAACGATCCTCGCCTGAATCAGGCCGCTATCGACAAGAACCTGGCGAACATCAACGACCAGTTCAAGGATTCGAAGGCGGCCGGCTCACAGGTCGATCTGACCGGGTTCAACAATGCTAAAAACAATCTGGCGGCCATCAGCGAAGAGTACAAAAACGCTCAGAAGGAACTGGACGCAGCGCAGAAGGCTGGGCTCGTTTCTCAAGCCGACTACGCCCTGAAGCGCGAAGCGCTGATCGGTAACGAACGCGACGAAGTTACCTCGGCTTACGAGGCTGAGATCTCCGCGCTGGAAGCCGCGAAGTCGAAGAAGGCCACATCTGCCTCGCAGAGCATCCAACTGGACCAGAAGATCGCAGACGCGCGTGCGGGCATGGTCAAAGCGCAGAAGGACGCGGATAGCCAGCTTGAGGTTTTGGCATCGAACGAGACCGGCCGTCTCGCCCGACAAGAGCGGGCGATCACGACCTACGTTCAGGCCTTGGCTCAGCAGCAACGAGCGCTGGAGTTGGCAGGGCAGCGCGCCGTCCTTGGTGTTGGCCAGGGAGATCGACAGAACGCGCTCAACAATGAGCTGAACAGCCAGCAGGATCGGTTCGCTCAGCAGTCTCTGGAACTGGCAAACCAGAAGTCCGATCCGTCGCGGAATATGTCGGAGGAGGAGTTCGCACGTAAGTCGCAGGCTCTCGCCGATGCGAACAAGGCGGCCACTGACCAGATCCGACAGAACTACGCGGATGTGGAGGCGGCGCAAGGCGACTGGACCAAAGGCGCAACATCGGCCTGGGCCAACTACCTGGATTCGGCGAGCAATATCGCCGGCCAGACCAAAACCCTGTTCGGCAACGCCTTCAGCTCGATGGAAGACGCAGTCGTCAACTTCGCCATGACCGGGAAGCTGTCGTTTGCCGACTTCACCAAGTCGATTTTGGCGGACATGGCGCGGATCGCGACCCGTCAGGCCAGCTCGGCGTTGCTGGGTAGTGTGGTTGGGGCGGCGGCGAGCTATTTCGGTGGCAATGCGGCTGGTGGCAATGGCCTTGCTGCTGGATCTGCCGGTGCGACGTCGTCGAATCTTGGCGCGTCCCAAGCTGGGTATTCGTCGGCTTACTTCCAGGCTGATGGCGGGGCGTGGGGCGGCGGAGTGCAGATGTTTGCCAATGGCGGCGCCTTTACCAACAACGTCGTCAGCACGCCGACAGCCTTTGGGATGGCCGGTGGGCGAACTGGTGTTATGGGTGAAGCTGGGCCTGAGGCGATCATGCCGCTGACCCGAACATCAAGTGGCGCTCTTGGCGTCCGCGCAATGGGCGGTAGCGCCGGCGGCTCAACGCAAATCAGCGTGCAGGTCATGGTGGCCAGCGATGGCTCGACCAGCTCATCAACTGACGATCCCGCATACGAGCAGTTCGGCAAGGATCTGGCTGACTTCGTTGATCAGCGCTATCAAAAACTGGTGAGCGTCGACCTTCGGCAGGGCGGCAAAATCAGCCGAGCCATCAAGGGGTGATCTATGGCAATTGAGCGATTCACCTGGCAGACGGAGAAGGGGGCGACTGGAGATATCAAGCAGCGCACCCGAACAAAACAGTTCGGTGATGGTTACGGCCAATCTGTCTCTGACGGCATCAACAACGAGCAGCAGTCATGGCCTGTCAGCTATACCGGGAGTTCGGCAAGGATCAAAAACATCATTGCCTTTCTTCGTCGTCATAAGGGTGCGAAAGCGTTCTTGTGGACGCCGCCGCTCGGCGAGCTTGGTCTCTACAAATGCACCGGCTTTCAGCCGTCACACAAAGGCGGATCGGTTTACACGCTGACCACCACATTCGAACAAACCTTTCACCCCTGAGGTAACGCCGCATGGCACTGATCACGGACATCCAGAAGCTGGAGCCCGGCGGCGAGATTCGCCTTTTTGAAATTGACGGCACTGAATATGGCGCGGACTTTCTGCGCTTCCATGCTCACTCAATCCCACATGCGCCGGAAGAACTGCTCGCTTATGAAGGCTCAGTTGAAGAGCTGCCAGCAAAGTCGATCTTCTGGCAAGGCAATGAGTATGCGGCGTGGCCGGTTCAGATTGAGGGTATCGGCGCGGACAGTAATGGCAGCGCCACCCGGCCGACTTTCATGGCTGGCAACGTCAATGGGCGAATCACCGCGCTTTGCCTGGCCTTCGATGACTTGCTGAAGTTTCAACTGACTGTGCGCGAGACGCTGGCCCAGTACCTGGATGCTGCGAACTTTCCCGAGGGCAACCCGACCGCCGACCCCACGCAAGAGGCGCTGGAGATCTGGTTCATCGATCAGAAAACCGGTGAGGACGGCGAGGTTGTGCAGTGGGAGCTTTCATCCCCGGGTGAGATCGACAACCACGGGTTGCCCGGGCGGCAGATGACGACCTTTTGTCACTGGGCTATGACCGGCGGATATCGCGGGCCGAACTGCGGGTACACCGGCGGGGCGATGTTTGATGACGACGACAATCCCGTCGACGACCCCAGCAAGGACGAGTGCAAGGGGGGCTTGAAGTCCTGCAAGTTGCGCTTTGGCCAGAACAACCAACTTCCACACGGCGGATTCCCTGCCGTTTCCTTGATCGCACGGAGCTGACATGCGAAAGCACATTTTGAGCGTGATTCAGGCGCACGCGGCGGCCGAGTACCCGAAAGAGTGCTGCGGGCTTTTGCTGGTCATTGGACGCAAGCAGCAGTATTACCCGTGCGTGAATATCTCCACCGAACCGAATGAGGAGTTCCGCATCGATCCTGAGGAGTACGCGTCGGCAGAAGATGTAGGCGAGGTGATTGGTGTGGTTCATTCGCATCCGGACGCGACCAGCAGACCATCGCCCCGCGACCTCGCCATGTGCGAAGCGACGGCCATGCCCTGGCATATCCTGAGCTGGCCCGAGGGCGATCTGCGCACCATCGTCCCGACTGGCGAAGTGCCGCTGCTGAAGCGTCCGTTTGTGCACGGCGCGTGGGACTGCTGGCAGGTCTGCGCCGATTGGTACAGGCGCGAGTGGGGTCTGGAGTTTGAAGCCTTCAAGCGTGCCGATGGCTGGTGGGAGCGCAAGGAAAACACCAGCCTGTACGAAGCGAACTACGAGGCCGCCGGCTTCTACCGCGTAGATCAACCGCAGCACGGCGACATGATCGTGATGGAAGTAGGGCGGACGGTTTATCCGAACCACGCGGGTATCTTCCTCGGCGCCGATCCGGCACTTCCCGGCGAGGACGCGGCGACCTTTGGCCCCGGCCCGTTCCTGTTACACCACCTGTACGGCAGGCCTTCGGAAGTCATTGTCTTCGGTGGGCCATGGCTCGATCGCGCGCGCCTGATCCTCAGGCACAAAGATGCAAAACCAACCACATGACGCGGCGCAGCCGCTGGAGTTATCGATGACCGATTATGTTGCAAGTGCTGCAAAAGATAAGAATGGCAAGCCATTGTGGATGCTCAGTAAAGATGGCCGCCTTTTTCTATCCGTTGCCACGGTAGAAAAGGCGACAATCAATCAAGCCGAGATTAAGACTTAGATTCTTTCACTTTTCTAGCGAACTCTTCGGAAGAAAGCGTTGTTGGCAACGGTCTTCCTGGAAGAGCTTTTTTGTAGATTTCATAAACGATATTGTCACCACTGCCCTGCTCGCGAGAGGCAAGCACAGCCGCTCCTAGATAGGCCTCAAGCATTTTAGAATCAAGCTGTGCAGCGAAGTGACTGAGCGCTAGCAGAGTGTTATTGATCTGATTCAGCGCAGCGTCCAGCGGGTTCATTTCAGGGTTACTCACATTGACCTCCTAGGTCATAACGCGCCGAAATTGGCGCAATCCCAGTCCTTGGGCTTGCAGGCAAAGGACTGGGGAATCCGTTGCGTGGGGGGAGGAGGCTACTACGGAGGAAGGTGGGGCGTTACTGGGGATTCGTACAGGCTGATTTGATGCTTTGGCCCAAGCGTGTTCAGAGCTTCGGCTTGGGGTGAGCTAAATATTTTTTGGGCGGTGCCGATATTCTCTGATTCATATACCAACGGAGTGGCAACGCATGGAAGTAAGCAATACCCAAGGCGAGTATCAGAAGCCCAAAAACCTAGCCGGGCTGGGGCGGCGGTGGGGAGGACAAATGATTGACTCAATAATCACCTTCGTTCTGTTCTACATCGTAGGTTTAACAGCCAAGTTTGTTGGTTTTCCACCAAGCGTGGTGGGCATCTTGGCTTTAGGCTCAGGTGCGGCGTATTACCTGTTTTCCGATGCAATGCCCAACGGTCAAAGCTTGGGTAAAAAGCTGCTGGGGATGTCAGTGATTGATGAGCGCAGCTACCTTAGCTGCAATCTATATCAATCTTTTATGCGCAACATCACGACGCCGTTTCTGAGCATTCTTGACTGGATATTTATTTTCTTTGGCTCACGGAAACGGCTTGGTGACATGCTCGCATCTACGATAGTGATCCGATCCAAGTAAAAGCAAATGCTACAGTCACCCCCTTTCAGGACGAGGAAGAATCATGCGGATTTTGATAGGGGCTTTGGCGGTGGCGCTCCTGTTGGGGTGCACCCACAAGAGACAACCACTTGATAATCGTGATCCTTGCTTAGATTTCGGCCCCCCTGAAAGCTCAGGTTTTAAAGCTTGCTTAGACCGTCGAGCCCAGGCTCTGAAAGACCTACTTGAGGGCACTGGTAGAAAACAGTATCAGATAGTTTTCGATGAGAAGGTCGATCCCTGACTTGAAACCACAAGCGCACTTGGAACTGGTATTTGGAGTAGTAGCGCTGCGCGCGCAGCGGATTTGCAATCGGAGTCGTAAATGGAGCTGTCCCGCTTAAACGAACTCTTTTTCGAGCACAATTGCGTAGCTTCGATGACCATTGAAATGGTGGATTTCAAGTACAGCCTCACGCTGACTATGTCTTCCTCGGAAGATCCAGAAACCGAGGGTGTAACGGCTGTATTTCATGATGTCAGCTCACTGAGCCTAAGCGGCTTCGGTGGCGGGCTTACCCAATTCATGGGCCTCGTCGTGACTCGCATCGACGATGGTCTCGATAGAATCCGATACGAGCTGAGAGATATTGAGGACGAGAAAATTTCGTTCTATTTCTTCAGCTTCGACGCGCGAGACCATGAGGATTAAATATGCGGATTTTGATAGGTGCGTTTGCAGTAGCGTTATTGGCGGGGTGCATGGCGCCGACGATGAACGAAGCCAGGCAGAAAGGCCCAGACAAGATTTTGTATTCGAAAAAGTCTGACAAGGCAGTCGCTCAATGCATTCACTACGAATGGCAAAATCAATCCCTGTTCGGGGTAACCCCTGAAGCGACGCTTCAACCCGGGCGCGACAGCGGCTACACCGTTTTCACGGCCGGGTCAGAGTATTTCGTCGACATTCAACCCGGTGCATCCGGTGCGGTAGCCAAGTATTACGCGGTGCTGAACAACTGGATATCCGCAAAGCGGCTGAGCGCTTTGCAAAGCTGCCTTTGATCGAAACCTATTTCAAAACCCGCTACGGCGGGTTTTTTATTGCATGGAGAAAAGCATGTCCGCACTGGCAATCAATTATCAGCCCATGACAACCATCTTGCTTTATGGGCAGCTTCGCCAGTTCGGTCGGTCTTTCCGACTTTCGGTGAGGACACCCGCTGAAGCCATCAAGGCTCTGTGCGTTCAGATACCTGGCTTTGAAAGATTTCTTTCCAACGCAAAGTCACGCGGAATCGAGTTTGCCGTCTTTCGAGGCAAAACAAACATCGGTGAGTCAGAGTTGGGTTTCGCTGGCGAGGGGGAGATTCGGATCGCGCCGATCATCACTGGCAGCAAGAAGGCTGGCGGACTTCAAACAATTATCGGCGCCGTGTTGATCGTTGTCGGACTTGTTATCACTGGCGGGACCTTCGGTGCTGGCGCTCCCTTCGGCTCTGCACTGATCACGATGGGCGCATCGATGGCCATCGGAGGCGTGATTCAAATGCTCAGTCCGGCGGCAAAGGGATTGAAAACGAGCGCATCACCCGAAAACACTCCCGGCTACGCCTTCGGCAGCGCCAAGAACACTACGGCGTCCGGCAATCCGGTCCCGCTCTGTTACGGCAAGCGCCGTGTAGGCGGAGCAATCATCAGCGCCGCGATCTACGCCGAAGACCAGATGTAGCGAAACAAACCAACACCACAGCCGCCCAAGAGGCGGTTTTTTATTGCCTGGAGGAAAGCATGGGCGCAGCTCTGCAAATGGACATTCACGGCGAGAAGGGCGGCAGCAGCAAGCCAAAAACGCCTACTGAGGCGCCGGATAGCCTGCGCTCCGTGGCAATGGCGAAGATCCTTATCGCAATGGGCGAAGGGGAGTTTGCCGGCAATCCGACCGCGCAGGACATCTACCTCGACAACACGCCACTGCAAGATCCGCAAGGAAACATGAACTTCCCGAACGTGAAGTTCGAGTATCGCAACGGGTCGATTGAGCAGGATTACATCCAAGGCATTCCGTCGGTAGAGAACGAAACCACCCTTGGCATTGAGCTGCGTAGCGGCACGCCTTGGGTTCGTGCGATTACCAACACCGAACTGTCGGCAGTGCGGCTGCGCTTTTCTTGGCCAATGCTTCAAGCCGTCGATGCAAGCGGCAACGTGAATGGCTACCGGATTGAGTACAAGGTCGAGCTTTCCACCGATGGCGGGACATATCAGCAGGTGCTGAGTGAGGCGGTCGACGGAAAAAGCGGAAGCACTTATGAGCGTACTCGCCGTATTGATTTGCCCGCCGCTGCAAGCGGTTGGCTGATACGCGTGACCCGCATCACTCCCAATCAGAACAACCCCAACAAAATCGCCGACACGATGAACATCGCCGGCTTCACCGAGGTGATCGACGCGAAGCTGCGGTACCCGAACACCGCGCTGCTCTACATCGAATTCTCGGCCGAGCAGTTCCGTAACATTCCGGCAGTGACTGTCGACACCCTGCTGAAAAAGCTGCCAGTACCGAGCAACTACAACCCCGAGACACGAAGCTATACCGGAATTTGGGACGGCACTTTCAAGCAGGCTTGGTCGGATAATCCTGCGTGGATGACTTACGACATCACCGTCAGTGACCGCTTCGGCCTTGGCCGGCGGATCAAACCGTGGCAAGTCGACAAGTGGGAGCTGTACCGGATAGCCCAGTATTGCGACCAGTTGGTGCCGGATGGGAAGGGTGGCCAAGAACCTCGTTTCCTTTGCAGCTTGAACTTGCAGGGCAAGGCCGACGCCTGGTCGCTGCTGCGCGACATCTCGGCGATTTACCGAGGCATGACCTACTGGGCCCAAGGCCAAGTTTTTTCGCTTTCGGATATGCCGCGCGCCACCGACTTTGACTTCGCTTACACCAGGGCGAACGTGATTGACGGCAAGTTCACCTACTCGAGCGCATCGGAGCGCACCCGCTACAGCCGTGCCCTGATCAGCTACGACAATCCGGCGAACAACTACGACACCGATGTCACCGCTGTGACTGACCCTAAGCTTCAGCGCCGTTATGGTGACAACCCTCTGGAGATCAGCGCAATTGGCTGTACCCGCGAATCGGAGGCGCAGCGCCGCGGTAAGTGGGCGCTACTCACCAACTCCCGCGACCGCGCAATCACTTTCAAAGTCGGGCTTGATGGTCGAATTCCGCTGCCGGGATATGTCATCCCCGTGGCTGATGAGTTACTTGCCGGCCGCCCCATCGGCGGGCGTATTTCGGAAGTCGCTGGACGCACCATCAAACTGGATCGCGACACTCAAGCCAAGGCTGGTGATCGGTTGATCCTCAATTTACCGAACGGCACCTGCGAAGGGCGCACCGTGCAGTCGGTTTCGGGCCGCGCGATCACTGTCACGGCCAATTACTCGGTAGCCCCTGAGGTCGAACTTGTTTGGGCGCTGGATGCAGACGATCTGGCTGTACCGCTGTATCGAGTTACAGCAGTTTCTCGGCCGGAGCCGGGCGTGTTTGAAATCTCGGCCGTCCAGTACGACCCGAGCAAGTTTGCGCACATCGATACCGGTGCACGACTGGAAGAACGTCCGATCAGCGTGATTCCGATCACTGTGGTTCCGGCGCCGGTGAGCGTATCCCTGTCGTCGACTTCGTCTGTTGCGCAGGGGCTGGCGGTGGCCACCATGACCATCAGTTGGCCTGCCGTGGATGGCGCGGTCGGTTATGACGTGGAATGGCGCAAGGACAGCGGCAACTGGATCAAGCTGCAACGCACCGGCATGACCAACGTTGACGTGGTTGGCATTTATGCTGGCGCTTACGTGGCTCGCGTCCGCGCGGTGAGCGCCTTCGACATCTCGTCGATCTGGCGCAACTCGATTCTGACCAACCTCAGCGGTAAGCAGGGACTGCCACCGGCGCTGGCGTATCTCAAAACAATCAGCAAGATTTATGGCATCGGGCTTGATTGGGGGTTCCCACCTGGTGCGGAAGACACTCAACGAACCGAAATCTGGAACAACAAGGTCAACGATCTGGCTACCGCTGTGAAGTTGGCGGATTTCGCCTACCCGCAATCGAATCACGAAATGCAGAACGTCGTTCCGGGTACCAGCCTGTTCTTCTGGGGCAGGCTGGTGGATCGCATCGGTAACGTCGGACCGTGGTATCCAGTCGTGAATGGTGTCAACGGACAAGTCAGCATCGACCAGTCCGAGTATGAGAAATACTTCCTCGGCAAGATTCAGGAGTCAGCGCTGGGCGAGCAGCTACTGAAAGAGATCGGCAAGATCTCTGGCGATGGTGAAGGCTCGGTCAATGAGCGGCTTGAGGAAGCCAAAAAGGAGCTGGAAGACCTGATAGGCGAAATCACCGATGCGATGATTTATGACCCAGCGAAGCCGTACGGAAAAGGCGAGGTGGTGCGACTCGATGGGCGTCTGTTCTCGGCCATCAAGGCTGTTCCGGTAGGCGCCGCGCCGCCCGATCCCGTGTTCTGGTACGACATGGGCACGATTGCCGAAACCACCAATGCCATGGCTTTGCAAATCCAGACACATTCGATGCAGATCGAAACCATCGACGGCAAGGTCACGGCGCAAGCGTCGACGATGCAGGCACTGCAAGCTGCATGGCGAGAGGATGACGGCACAGGCGCGATGAATGAAGCGCTGAACGCCTATCAAAGCACCGCGAGTATCGTTACGAACGACAAGGTGAGAGCTGAAGAGAACCTGGCATCGGCGACTCGCATCACCACTATTGACGCTGCTGTAGGGAAGAATGCCGCCAATCTCACCATCCTTGAGTCTGCGGTCGCCACAGACAAGGAGGCCACGGCGCAGAAAATCGAAACGATATCGGCTACGGCCAATAACGCCACAGCGAAAGCCGAGTTTGCCAGTACGGCCGTTTCTGGACTTAACGGCAAGGTGTCCGCGCTCACTACCATCAAGACGTCCACCACAGTGGGTGGCAGGACGGTGATGGCAGGTCTGGCCATTGGCGTAGAAGGCGAGACGCAGGAGTCGCAGATTCTCGCGTTCGCTCAGCGCTTCGCGATTCTGGACGAGGTCAGCGGGCAGATTATTGCGCCTTTCGTTGTTCAGGGCGGCCAGGTGTTCATGAACACAGCGATCATCAGTCAGGCGTTCATCAAGGAACTGGTTCTCGGGATGACGCTGCGTTCTGCCGCGCTCAACTCGCAAGGGCTCCCTCTGCTGGAAATCAACATTCCCGCCGGGACGTTCACACTTCGTGGTCAGTCCAGCACCGGCTACACACTGCTGAACAACAACGGGATCTACGTGTATGACCTGAACTACATCGAGCGCGCTGCTCTCGGGAAGATGACGTAATGGACTACTACGGTGCGAGAACAAGAAACGCGGCGGGAGTTGTAACGCTTGAATCTTCGACCATGACAGTCCGGTCGATTGTGACAAGGCAAGTCACCGTCCCGCCCATCACCAGCGACTTCACAAGCTTTATAAGCATGCCGGAAATCAGCGCACAGTCGTTCGTGTGCGTGACTCTGCCTGACCCTACCAACGAGAACGCGTCCCTGCCAGCTGTGTTCTGGTCGGCAGGGCAGCTTAGAGTTCGGCGTGGACAGGGGATGGTGCTCAACGTTTTTATCCTGACCTACCAATAGGAGGAGGCATGGACTACGGATTCAGGTCGCGCAACGGCCAGAACTTCTTTCAGATCGATAGCGAAAACCGAGTGCTGAATGTGGCTGCGTCCGGCACTTATGCGATTGGGAAGCCTCCGACCGCACCGGTAACCATCACGCAAGCGATCATCACTTACCCGTCACCCATAACGACCGCTGATGCCCCGCATGTCTTCTTGAATCCATATAACCAGGGCATGTACCACTCGCTCGTGCAGATGGGCGGGCCGGGAAACTGGACGGGCTTCTACTTCAGGCTGCATCTGATGGCCCCGTTCAATAGCTCTGATTGCAGTGGTCGCTGGCTGGTAGCAACATTTCGTTCGACTTCACCACCCAACGAATACGACCTGCGCCTGCGCAATGCGGCCGGCGAGCAGATCTTTGTCGGGGCTGACAACCTGCTGGTGATGACCGGGCTTCCGATCAATGAAGGCTGGTCACTGGACAACCGGGGCGGCGAGGTGTCGGGGATTTACTGGAGCGGATGCCAAATGCCTTGGACGGGCTCTTACGAGGACTATTTTTTAGCTTCCACATTACTCGGCGGAAAAATCTACAACGGCAACACAACGCTCGCCACACCGTGTGGCTTTCATGCGGGTGTTCGGACAACGCTGAATGGCTACGTCGGCGCAATGGTGAGTTCGGAGGGCGGTACCGCGAAGAGCGGTAGGACTACTTTTGCCGCGAGACCCATGCACCCGCTGTGAGCAGACAACTAATACCGGCCCGCCAAGTGCGGGTTTTTTATTGACCAAATTTAGGAAACATCTATGCCATGGCTTAGAGGCGGGACCGTCGCGGTCACCAGCGGATCAACGACGGTTGTCGGTACCAACGCGGACTTCGCTGCAAATTCGCGAACAGGTGACGCATTCATTGGACCGGACGGGATTAGCTACGAGATCGGTAATGTCGCTAGCGCAACCGTCATTTCAATCATTCCCGCTTATAAGGGGCCGACAGCCAGCGGTGTCGCTTACGCCATCATGCCGGTGCAGGGGTATCCAAAAGCACTGGCGGACGCGTTCAACAATATCAATCTGCAGTGGGGTCCAACTCTCGCCGCGCTCGGCACTACCGGCAACTACGATGTTCTTCCCGTCAGCAAAGGTGGGACGGGCGGTGTCGATCAGGCGGATGGGCGCGCCGGGCTCGGGCTTGGATCTGCGGCGACTGAAAATGTAATCCCGGTGACGAAGGGAGGCACTGGTGGCACGGATCAGGCAAGTGCACGTGCGGGGCTGGGGCTTGGATCTGTAGCAGTTGAAAATACTGTGCCCGTGACGAAGGGAGGCACTGGTGGTACGGATCAGGCGTCAGCGCGCGTAGGACTAGGACTTGGCACTGCCGCCATCGCAGCTATTCTCGGAACGGTATCGCAATCCGGTGGTATTCCTACCGGCGATGTTATGCAGGCAGTAACAAACGCCAACGGGACGGCTTTCAAGCTCGCTTCTGGAGTAATGCTTTGCCTGTCACCCCCGCTGACTGTGGCGGGAACCACTGCGTCGTTTGGTGCGTTGTTTATCTCTCCGACGGCTACAGGATGGTTTTACCCAGTTGCATTTGTCGGCGCATCGCCTTACGTGGGAGGCACAAATGGTAACTCAGCGCAATTCTCGATCAACTCGCGAACGACCAGCATTTCCTCAGCTGAATTCGTAGGGATTTACCCTGCATCGTCTTCAGGCGCCCTCACTGTTTTCGCTTTTGCAATCGGGAGATGGTTCTGATGCGTATAAAACTTTCACCGCAGCGACGTGACGACACGCTGCAAGTAGTCAGATCGGGGAAGGTGCTTGTGATCAATAGCGAGCCTTTTGATTTTTCGCAGATGGCCGACGGCGATTATCTTCCTGTGTCTGCGATCAGCTCACCCTGGTTTGCCGGGGCTGTAGAGAACGTTGAGGGCGAGCTTATTCTCACTCTATTGCTTCCGCTTCCCGACAACTTCAGCCCGGAGCAGGCGTTTCCAGCCGATCTTGTTGATATCCCAGATGGCGCGGTCGCCTTCCCAAAACCGTTGCCGGAGGTTGAAGAATGAATATCGATTGGTCCCAGCTCGTAACCAGGTCCATGAAAGAAGAAGCGGCGGCAGAGCAGGTTCTCGCCACTGTTGTTGCCGAGAACGCCCGCCGCCGCGCCATTGCTGATAAGGCGATACCCCCGCTTCAAGATGCAGTCGATATCGACGAAGCCACCGAGGAAGAGGTCGCGCTGTTGAAAGCGTGGAAAAAATATCGTGTCGCGCTGAATCGTCAGCCTGAGGAGCCTAGCTACCCGACTGACGTTACCTGGCCAATACCGCCGAACTGATTTGCCACAACAGCTGCAACCCGCCATCGAGCGGGTATTTTTTTGCCTGGAGAAACGTATGCCTATCACTCAGCAGCAGTTGCTGCAGATCCTCCCGAACGCCCGCAGCCAAGCGGGCGTTTTTGTTACTGCTCTGAACACTGCCATGCAGCATTACCAGATTGTTGGCCCGAAACGCGCCGCCGCATTCATTGCCCAGATCGGCCATGAGTCTGGCCAACTGCAATACGTGCGCGAGATTTGGGGGCCAACGGCGCAGCAGAAGGGATACGAAGGTCGCGCCGATCTGGGTAACACCATCAAAGGCGATGGCTCCAGGTACCGTGGTCGCGGCCTGATCCAGATCACCGGTCGAGCCAACTACGCCAAATGCGGCGAGGCACTGGGCCTTGACCTAATCAGCTTCCCCGAGCTGCTCGAGCTGCCACAGCATGCCGCTATGTCGGCGGCATGGTTCTGGAAACAGAATGGGCTGAACGACCTGGCTGATCGTGACCAGTTCAACACGATCAGCCGCCGCATCAATGGCGGTCTGAATGGCTTGCAGGATCGGCTGGAGATCTGGTCGCGTGCGCGGGCGGTGCTGGCGTGATCGCCGTACCGTGGAAAGCGGTCGGCGTGTTGGCGCTGGTCTTGATCGGCGCCGGCAGCGCCTGGCAGTTTCAGGACTGGCGCTACGGGGAGCAGTTGGCAGAACAGGAACGGCTGCACGCCGACACCCTCAACCAGTTGACCCAGGCTGCGGCGGCCGTGCAACAGGCCGAGCAGAACAAGCGCTTGGCATTGGAGCAGCGCCTGTTGACCAGTGAACAATCCCACTACAAGGAACTGAGCGATGCTCAAAAGAACCAAGATCGCCTGCGCGATCGCCTTGCCACTTCTGATCTGCGGCTGTCAGTCCTCATCGATGCAACCGACGCTGCCAAAGGCTGCGGGGTGCCAACCACCTCCAGCGCCGGCGGCGTGGATCATGCAGCCGTACGCGCCCGACTTGACCCAGCGCATGCTCAACGAATTATCGCCATCACCGACATCGGCGACCGGGGATTGATTGCGCTGCAGGCGTGTCAGGCGTATGTGAAGGCTGTTAGCTCTCCCGCTCACGCTTATCCCTGAGCAGGCGCTGATTTTCATAGAACAAATGGTTCCGCTGGTATTCGACGTCGGCAAATCTGCGTTTTTCGCTCAGTAAATCCCCTTCGGCGTACTGAAGGTTTGCCCTGAGGGAATTTCTCTCCTGCGTGAGCGCATCATTGTCTCGAACCAACCCATCAATATTTGCCAGCGCTCGCTCAAGCTTCAGGGTAAGGGCTTCAAATTCGTTTTCGTACATCCTGAGCTGGTGCTGGCAGGTTTCGAGCGACGTCGGGGTACCGAGCCAGTCGTCGGTGTCTTCTATATAGAGCGGTTCCACTGCTGCGATTACCTGTACTGTTTGGATATACAGTAATCGAGGCGAAGCAGGTGGGCGAGGGTAAGGCGACGAAATGTCAGTCAGGAGCCATCAAAACAGCCAGGCTCATTTTGATGAACTCTTCGTTGTGGTCGATCACGTAGAGCGCGCCGCGAACGTTCTCGGCTACGTCTGCCGAGCCGCGCTCCTCGACCCATTTGGTGAGTTCCATGATGGCGGCTTCGAGTGCGAGCTGGTTTTGGTTGATTTTGAAAAGCAGGGAAGGGAGCAGATCTGAATTTGGCATGCGGTTTCCTCCGTGGAAGAATCCAGCGTAGCAGGGGATTGGTGTTCGGTCGGCAGGACGCCGGGAAGGTGCCAAAATGGCTCAGTGACTTTCCGAGTGACTTTGTAAAACTCGGTTGCGCACCGTTGGGCATCGTTGCAGCGAGCGCCCGGCGCGAAGCCTCTGGTTTGGCGGGCTGTAGAGCAGTCCGCTTGCATGGGGTGCTAGGGGTCGAGTGTTCGAATCACTCCGTCCCGACCATATAATTCAATGACTTAGCCCAACTCTAGCCAGTTGGGCTTTTTCATTGGTGGGGAGTTTTTCGGGACTTCATCCAGTTTTCCTTTTCAGGATCGTCAGTACCGGCCCGCGTGAGTCTGTTGCTGATACCATATTCGCAGCCTCAATCAGATGCCCGAGCTCGACGCCCGAGTAATGACTGGTGATGCTGCCGTTCTTGTGTCCCAGCAAAGCCTTTCGGTCTTCCTGCGTGACACCTGCCGCCCGAAGGCGACGGCCAAACGTGTGCTTCAAATCGTGCACCCTGATGGATGCATACCCAGGGTGAGCGGGGCGAAGGTTTTCCTCCTGCCAGAGTTTTGCCGCTCTCACCCGTGCCTTTTTCCAAGCTGAGTCGTTCATGCGATGCAGCGCGGTGTCGTTGTAAGGGAACACCCAGTCCTTGCTCAGGCCCCGCTGCTTGTCGATGATCGACTTCGCCACAGTGTTGAGCACGACCAATCGCTCATCGCCGTTCTTCACGCCTGATCGCTCGTTGCGGCCGCCGAAGTCTGACGGTATCAGGAACACGCTGGTGCCAAGCTCTGGCACCGATATCTCCCAGTCCCACCTCAACTTGCAGACCTCTTGCTCGCGACATCCTATGTTCACTTTGAACAGGGCCATCGTTTGCAAGTGAGCTGGCAACTCTCCGAAAAGGATCGACTGCTCTTCCCATGTCATGGGGTAGGGCTCGCGAACCTTTTTCTTCAAATCAAGCTTGGCCAGCATCGGTACCGAATCAAGCCAAGGCCTGCGCTCCTCGTCCCGCCACTTCCTTGCACAAAGCGATAAAATCCGGATCACCCGTTCGATTGAAATGTTTATCGTGCGAGGTGCTACTGGCTTCAGTTGCTTGCCGCACGGCAATAGCATTCCCTTCAAACGATCCTTCACGAACGGCTCAAGTGCCTGGTCATCGATATGCGTCAATGGCAGGTCTTTGAGATAAGGGTGCAAGTGCTTCAGATGGTGCGCCGTCAGCTTGATTGATGGCTGATCCTTGCTCTCGATCAGAAACTTTGTTGCCGCTTCTTCCCAAGTTCTCGTTCGGCGTACGCCATACACCTTTTGCTGCCGAAGCTGCTCAAGGCGGTGAATCAGGTACTGCTCTGCTTCTTGCCTGTCACCAGTTCCAGTGCTTTCTCGAAGTCGCTCACCTCGGAAAACCTTGTCGATTTGCCAGACTCCACCTTTCTGGTAGAGACCGGAGATCGCTTTTCTCGCCATGGTTTGCCTCCTTTGGCTTCACCCTGGCGCTCGCTGCGGGGGTGATTGTTGTCCTGATTCGCCGCCTTTTCAACCGACCTTCTCTCGACATAGGCATCTGCCCACTCGTCAAGCTCGATCCGGTCGAAGGCCACGCCCTGTTTCCCGATTGGGAATTCGCGGACGCTAGGGCGCACTGTTTTGTTGAATTCGTCCCGGCACATGCCGAGATATCCAGGAGCATCGCCAAACCTGATAAAGCGCGGTTGAATGCTGCTGGCCTTTGCCGCTGTGGCGTTTGCCATTGTGATGTTCCATACCGCGCGTGGCGGCAGAAGGGGGTAGATATTGAGTAGTCGCACCTGGTCTACAGTTGGTGTACGCGCTACTTAATGTGGAGGAAAATGGATGTTCAGCAGGTATCCCGAACAGAAGCAGAGTCGAAGGGTGATGGGAGCTCTTGGCGCCGCAGTCCTTGCGTTGGGTATATTTCTGATTGCCATCGAGGGAGTGGGTGGAGTTCTTTTCACCGTCATTGGGAGCGGTCTATTACTGTTGGTATTTCTTGCGAATGAAAAAACGTATGCGAGAGCAATGCGTGTTCTAGGTTGGTTCGACGGACTTTCGTGAGTGGATTTCTTACCGCCACATCCGGCTCCCGGTATGCCCGGGCGATACCGGTGCTGGCGCCGCCACCGCCGGCGAACAGGTCAACCACCAGTTCCTTTTCGAACGGCAGGCCCATGCTCGGCTGGCCATGGATGAACTGCGGCAATTTCTGTTGTGCGGACATAGGGCATCCTCGCCGGCTGGCGTGATTCGTAGAAGTGGGGTATTTGTGTTCGGCCCGGCATGAACTGGGCTTGGAGGCGTGATGTTGATTTACAGAGGCGTGAACACGATTCTTGATGCGTACTGCAGTGGCTTGATCAAGCCCAAAGGCCTTCGTGCTGAACTGGAGGTTGAGTGTGGCGACGCCAATGCGAACTTCGGGGTTGATTCTTTAGAGCTTGGTAGCTCACCCAGCACTGCGCAGTATCTCCACAACATCTGCAGTGATACTTATCAAACAAGCTACGTTTCATTTACAACATCTGAAGAAGAAGCCAGAAGGTTTGCAACTAGTGGAAAAATGGAATCCGGATGGGTCTATGTGACTGATACCGAGATGCTTGAGGCTGTTGGCATATCGGCTGGGGCCGAGCCAGGTGAGCGACTGAACTCAGATGAAGCAGAAGTATTGGTGAACCTTACCGATCACGAATTCCTTCCCGCAAAACTGATAATCAAAAAGTACGGCGTTGATGAGGGCGGCGTACCGATCAATGATCAATCGTGCTGACCGATACGCATAGCTTCGCGGTCGTAAGCCGAGCAGTGCGATCTTGTGCTCGATGTCTTCGAGCTGCTCGTCAATCAGTGATTTAACCGGTGCCGTACTCATGCCGCCTCCTTGCGCTGCTGACAGATGTCACGCAGCCGCTTGCAGTAGTGGTTGACCGCCCACCTGCATCAAATCACAGAATCGGTTGTTATCGAGCGCTGGCGAATTGAACACGGCCGTGGAACTCGGCGCCGGAAACGTAACCGGCAGCTCCGCAAGCTTGAGATGCTCCTAGCGGCATGGTCAAATAAGTAGTGGCCTTTTGCTGCGGTAATCTCAGTTGAAACAGAATCGCGGAATAATCACATTTTTCTCGGCAATGACTTTGCTCTTTATCTTGGTACAGGTATGGCATGCGAAGACAGCCCCGGAAGAGAAAATGCAGGAGCGTGAACGCCAGCTAAAAGGTCTCGCGCTAATCATGAGTGTTCAGTCCGGAAAAGCATCTGATGACTCAACTCGCATCGACTCGGTGACCTACAGCGATGAGGTCATGCGTATCTCTTACACACTCACAAAAGTAGCGAAGGACGAAATCGATACCGATGAGTTCACCAAGGACGCTAAAGCGCTTGCAGTTTCTGCATTCTGCAATGAAAAAGGTTTAGGACAGTTCGTAAAAACGGGTCTTTCCATTAACCTTCTGTACAAGGATTCAACCAGCTCACCGATAGTTGAGTTTCAGATAGGCAAGTCCGACTGCCTCTGAAGGCATAAAAAAAGCCCGCTGATGCGGGCTTTTTTGAATGTGTCGGCCGCATTTAAGTCATTTAAAAACACCAGCGTTGGAAAGCGCAGTCAAAAGTGGTGCCGCCATGCCCGGATTGGATGCTAAGGCTTTGATTAGCTCTGCGGGATTTACTTCTTCTCCATTCTGACTTCTAGAGAACAGGTCAATGAGCTCAGGTGACCCCATAATTGCCATCATCGCGGCTACTTCAGGAGGGGCTTCTGGGGTCTTGCGATAATCTTGAAATTCAAATTTTGTCAGCTTCGCGATTTCGAGAAAGTGGTTGTCAGTGTGTACTGGATCCTCTTCGAAATGAGCGAATGACTTGGATAACTCTGTAGCCAATACCTTGAGCCCAGGCAGTGAGTGTTCATACCCAATGTGGCGGAGATGAGAAATGTCAAAAGGCGCTCTTGGACCCGACAAGTCTTTGATGATGATGGTTCCGGGTTTACTGGCGTGACGCAGTCCAAGCTCGTAAAAAACGTTGGGGTTAGGGTATGTGACATCTGCAACGACGTAGTCAGAGCGCATAATTCGCGTGACGATGTCGGTTGTAATGGTGCCCGGAGCGGAAATATCGTCAGCGCGCTTAATATCCAGGTCTGGCCGAGCTCTTAGAAGCGCCTCTCTGATTAGGTCGTCATACCGGCTCCTAAGGTCAGAACGCCTAATCGTCTGGCCGTCGAACTCCTGATCACCAATTGCCATAACCACGAAACAAGTCTTCTTTGTCATACCTTACTTCCTTGCAGTAATTGATGCCCTGCTGTGTGCGAGGCGGGTGGACTTCCAAATTATTTACGGTTACTCGTTGAAGACCTGACTATCCCTTTGGATAGCGCTTGAAAAGGTCATCCGTGGCGTGCGCGGCGCCATTCATGCGTAATCCTTTGAAATGCTACGTCGTGGAGGCTAAAGGCTACTATCCGAGATCGGTGGGGTGTTACTGAGGATTCGTACAGGCTGATTTGATGCTTTGGCCCAAGCGTGTTCAGAGCTTCGGCTTGGGGTGAGCTAAATATTTTTTGGGCGGTGCCGATATTCTCTGATTCATATACCAACGGAGTGGCAACGCATGGAAGTAAGCAATACCCAAGGCGAGTATCAGAAGCCCAAAAACCTAGCCGGGCTGGGGCGGCGGTGGGGAGGACAAATGATTGACTCAATAATCACCTTCGTTCTGTTCTACATCGTAGGTTTAACAGCCGAGTTTGTTGGTTTGCCACCAAGCGTGGTTGGCATCTTGGCTTTAGGCTCAGGTGCGGCGTATTACCTGTTTTCCGATGCAATGCCCAACGGTCAAAGCTTGGGTAAAAAGCTGCTGGGGATGTCAGTGATTGATGAGCGCAGCTACCTTAGCTGCAATCTATATCAATCTTTTATGCGCAACATCACGACGCCGTTTCTGAGCATTCTTGACTGGATATTTATTTTCTTTGGCTCACGGAAACGGCTTGGTGACATGCTCGCATCTACGATAGTGATCCGATCCAAGTAAAAGCAAATGCTACAGTCACCCCCTTTCAGGATGAGGAAGAATCATGCGGATTTTGATAGGGGCTTTGGCGGTGGCGATTGGCGGGGTGCCAGCGTCTATCCAGATCAGCGCAAAGCAGTAATAAGGATGTTACGTGTTTCGAAAGGCGATTTTTCTGGTGTTAATTGCCAGTGTGAGTGGGTGTGCGGCAACCGCTATGCGGATGGATTACGACAAGCACCGATGCCCCTATATCGGTGTGCGGTTCGACTGGTGGGCGGTGGGCGCCAGCAATGGAAAACTGATTCCCTTTTTACTAATCGACGCGCCATTTTCGTTGGTGGTCGACACCGTCTTTTTCCCTTTTGAATATCAATACAGCTGCAACCTTTAAGCTGTTAAGAGGCGTCCGCATCGAGCTGTGATCTGGCCGGGGCTCAACCGGCATTCGGCGAAAGGGGTAGCCCTATAGGCGACCGGTTGGCACATCCGCTGCCCGAGACTTAGCCTCAGATCACACCCCGATGTGCTCTCATAAGGACGCCGCGCTTTTGGCTGGCACAAAGACGACCTGACCGATTGGCGAGCGTGGCTAGCCTTTCTCACTACAGGCTTGGCCTGTTCCGTTTACCTGACTGGCATGGTGAGCGCCTACCTTGGCGTGACTGAGCCGAACATCGTCATCGGCGTTAGCTTCCAGCTCGGCACGTTCGGCGGATCGCTGCTTGCGGCCATAAACCGAGCCATCAAAGCCGCTGACCTCTGGGCGCTAATTCGCCAACGGTTTGGGGGAGGCAACCGATGACGACATCTGCCTGCACAACACTCAAATTCGCGATGCCAGGCCGATCCTCATGTAAGCCTGCTCCAACCCGAAGTAAACATCAGCGCTCGTCGCGCACCTCCATAAGTGCAAATCCCAATAGATTCAGCCCCTGCCACGCATTCGGATTACTAGCGTTCACATCATCCTGAGCGAGTCCAATTCCCCAGATGCTATCCACCGGACTCGCCTCAACGATAATGCGAGAAGCAGTCTCTTTCAGGTAATTGTTCAGCTCCGGATTTTGCGAGAACTTGGCCCGATTTGCGCGGACGACAATTTCATATCTGTGTTGCAGCCAATCCTGATCATTGAATCCCGCTACGTTGCGGCCAAGTGCTTTGGCTGCATTAGGGGTTGGGGCCTGGAGCACTCGAGCGCGAATGTCCTGGTCGCCGAACAGTGCTGCCTTCTCTGCCATCATGTAATGTTCGGCGGTTGGGTAGCATTGCCCTTCGATAGTGAATTCGGCGACGTACCACTGGCTGAAGCAAGCGGCAGTCATGCCTTTTTTACTTCGCTGGTGTCCCCAGAAAAAAGCAAACTCCAGATTCTCTCCCGCGTTGAAGCGGGCGCGCAGATCTTCGAGATATTTAGAATCGTTCAACGGGGCTTCCTTGGTGATCGACTTTCAATGGAGGAAGTGAGGCAAACGGTGTTGCTTTCGAAACCTGTCTCTTCAAGGCTATCGCGAGCATCACCGCAGCCGTAAGGCCGGGCATCAGAAAAATGTAGGTGGTATCTGGAAAAGACTGAGTAAAGATTGCCCAGATCACGCCCCAAATGGCTGTAACAATCACACCGACTATGAGCGTGGTTTTGTTTGAAACGCGCGGTGTGCTGGACATCGCAAGTCTATAAATTTTCCAGATCGACCAGAGACAGAAAGTCGAAATTGCAATTATTGTCAGCTCAGCCGGAAGCTCGCGCCAGCTCCTGGTACCGACTGTCCCCACAACAAGAAAGAATGTGCCTGTGAGAAAAAGCAGGGTCACTGGTAGTAGTCCGGCAATAGCACCTATTGTGAGCACTATGCGCAATATTGTGAGGTAGTCCATTAGCCCCGCCGATTCGGTACCGCTATTAAAGACGGACTTAATACCGGCAGGCTGCAGATATTTCAAGCTTGGGTAAAGTCTTTATTGCCTTTGCTCGCCCTTGCTATCACTTGAATCACTGGACCCCGCAGCATCCTTCTCCGTAGCTTCCGAATCCGCCCCTGAATTCGATCCCGACGCCTCTTCACCTTTCTTGTCAGCCTTATCCTCCTTGGACTCAGAGTTATTCGACTTATTCAGCCCGGGAATCGCGCTAGGCGGCGCTGATCCTTCCGCAGTCTTTTCCACTGCCAAGGCAAAAGGCGTCGCAATCAAAAACACACTGGCAAGTGAAAATGCAGCAATCTTGCTATTCATGATCCAGCCCTTCCGCACAGAGGTTGTACTTATTGGAAGGGGCATGAATCGCAACGTGCCAAGCGTCTGACGAGTGGCAAAACCCGAAGGCGGCAAATTGCTGGCCCCCAGGCTTTCGCTTCCCCGGCAAAATCGCCTTTTTTCAAAAGGTTAGGTTGGCTATATGCGGACGATTGTCATCACCGTTGCAGCGCTTTCCCTGGCTGTTTTTGCCTCGGGAACTCAGGCAAAAGAACTGAGCAAGAGTCACCGTTTTGCCTGCACCTGGGGCTCCGACATTGCTGCCGGGGCGCAGCAGTCGAAGTTGACGGGAGTCTCGTTGTACGGCGCTCGCAAGCAGTTGCAGGTGCGCAGGTTCCAGCAGCCGTGGATGCGCATGACCGCCATGGGCATTACCGAGCAGACCTACAACAGTAGCTCGCGGCTCAAACCGGCAGCGGTGAAGCAGACCTATTACGAGCAGTGCGTCAGGCACGAACTGGCGCAGCGATGAAATGAACAGCCCGACCTGAAGAGGCCGGGCTTTTTCATGCCTGTTGAACACGCGGTGTTATTTTTCGCTTTCGCAATTGACCATCCACGACACGCCAAAACGATCCACCAGCATGCCGAAGCGTACCGCCCAGAAAGTCGCCTCCAGCGGCATGTCGAAACGGCCGTCCTTGGCCAGCGCATTAAAAACGCGCTCGGCTTCGGCGATGCTGTCGACGTTCAGGGAGATGGAGCAGCCGCTCATGCCTTGAGTCGGACGATCGGGTGTGGTGTCCGAGGCCATGATCATTTGGTCACCGACCTTGAGGCAGGTATGGATGATCAGGTGGTGATGCTCCTTGGGCACCTGCTCGGCGGCGGGTGTTTCGCCGAACGTCATCATGGTTTCGAGTTTCCCTTGCAGGGCTTGTTCGTAAAAGGTGAAAGCGTCGCGACAGTTACCGTTGAAGATCAGATAGGGATTGATTTTCATGTCTCTGCTCCCGGCAGTCAGGCGCGGAGAGAGGCGGTTAGTCGCCAGGTTCCGCGTTGGGCGGTTAAAACATAGCAGAGCTTTTGACCTGCGCCTGGGTAGAGTTATTCAGGATATTTTTGTCTGATTCTCTACTGTGAAAGTCGAGGGCCGGGCTGGAGTACCATAGCCCGCTACGATCACCTTCCGAGCCCAATGCCCTATGCCTGTTCTATCGCGTTTTACCTCGCTTCTCGACCAGGCACGACGTGCCTTGCAGTTGGTCTGGGGGACATCGCGCGGATTATTTTTGGGACTGGTACTGGCAACATTGATCGCCGGTATATTGCCGGCGCTGGCGGCTTGGCTTGGACAGCGCATTGTTGATGCGGTAGTCGCGGCGATGCAGTTGCACGCGCAGCAGGGCGACGCGCCGTTGTGGCCGGTTTTGCGTTACGTGCTGATGGAGGCGGGGGTGTTGGCGCTGTTGTCCGGTACGCAACGTGCGTTGTCAGTTCAGCAGTCGCTGTTGCGGGTGCAGTTGGGGCAGAAGGTCAACACGCTGATTCTGGAGAAGGCGCAAACCCTGTCGCTGGTGCAGTTCGAGAACTCCGAGTTCTACGACAAACTGGTGCGCGTGCGCCGCGAAGCCTCGACCCGGCCGTTGGCGCTGGTGATGAAGTCATTGGGGTTGATCCAGAACCTGATCATGCTGATCAGCTTCGGTGTGCTGTTGCTGCACTTTTCGCCGTGGGCGCTGGTATTGCTGGTCATCGGTGCGTTGCCGGTGTTCTTTGCCGAGGCGCATTTCTCTGGCGATGCCTTCCGATTGTTCACTCGGCGCGCCCCCGAGAGCCGTCAGCAGAGTTACATCGAAACGCTGTTGTCCCACGAGGCCTACATCAAAGAGGTCAAGCTGTTCGGTATTGCACCGCTGCTGTTGCAGCGCTACCGCGACACCTTTGCCCGACTGTACGCAGAAGACCGGAACCTGACTTTACGCCGTGATGGCTGGGGTTTTGCCCTCGGTCTGCTCGGCACTGCAGCGTTTTATTTAGCCTATGCGTGGGTGGTGCTCGACGCGGTGCACGGTCAGATCAGTCTGGGACAGATGACCATGTATCTGGTGCTGTTCAAGCAGGGGCAAAGCGCGGTGAGCAGCAGCCTTGGCGCGATCAGCGGTCTTTACGAAGATGGTTTGTACTTGTCGAGCCTTTACGAATATCTTGCCGAACCCGTATTGGCAGACACGGGGCACCTTACTGTTGGCGTATTGCCGGGCGATGGTTTGCGCTTCGAAAACGTCTGTTTCCGCTATCCAGGTTCGAGTCGCGCAGCGCTCGATGGCATCGATCTGCATCTGGTACCGGGCCGCAGTCTGGCACTGGTCGGTGAGAACGGTTCGGGCAAGACCACGCTGATCAAGTTACTGACCCGACTCTATCGCCCTGATCAAGGAAGGATTCTGCTCGATGGCAGTGATCTACAGGATTGGGAGCAGTCCACATTACGCCGGCGTATTGGCGTGATCTTTCAGGACTACATCCGCTACCAATTCACCGTCGGGGAAAACATCGGCGTCGGCGATACCCTGGCCTTCACTGACCAGCAGCGCTGGAAAGATGCGGCCGCCGAGGGTATGGCCGCGCCGTTCATCGAAGGGCTGGACCGAGGTTACGCGACGCAACTCGGTCGCTGGTTTGCCGGCGGGCAGGAATTGTCCGGAGGGCAATGGCAGAAAATCGCCCTGTCCCGTGCCTACATGCGCCGTGACGCCGACATCCTGATTCTCGACGAACCGACCTCAGCGCTCGATCCGGCTGCCGAAGCAGCGGTGTTCGAGCATTTCAGCCAGCACACCGAGGCTCGCATGACCTTGTTGATCTCCCACCGTTTTTCCAGCGTACGTAATGCCGATCACATCATCGTCCTGGAAAACGGGCGGATTCTGGAGCAGGGCGATCATGGCAGCCTGATCGCCGCTGCCGGGCATTACGCCGAACTGTTCGATTTGCAGGCGCGTGGCTATCGCTAGGAATCCTGTGCGTTATGCACGATTGCAGGTCCAGCCACATGCGGCGCGGGTTTGGACTGCATCAAGGCGTCAATCGCCTTGCGATAATTCTGCCCGCCAAGCGCCATGCTGTTGTTGTGGGTCGCGCCGGGCACCAGCAGCAACCGCTTGGGTTGCTGGGCGGCGTTGAACAATTGCTCGCTGAAGCGTGACGGAACGAAGTCGTCGGCCAGTCCGTGCACCACCAGCAATGGCATATGAATCTCGGCGATCTTGTCGATGGAATCGAATTTCTGCGACAGCAACCAGCGCACCGGCAGCGAGGTTTTGGCGACGGCAGCGGCAACATCGGCCAGCGAGGTGAACGTCGACTCGATGACCAGTCCACGTACCGGTAGCGGTGTGTGATCCCGGACAGCGTTCTGCCCGAGTTCCGCCGCCAGATCAATTGCCACTGCACCGCCAAGCGAATGTCCGTAGATCAGGCGTTTGTTTGGATCAGGCTGCAGCAACTTGAAGCGCTCCCAGGCGATCCGCGCATCTTCATAAACACTGCTTTCCGATGGCAGATCACCGTGGCTTTGGCCGAAACCACGATAGTCGATGGCCAGCACCGAATAACCCGCTGCACGCAATTGCTCGATACGAAACAACTGACCGGTCAGGTTCCAGCGCACACCATGCAGATAAAGGATGGCCGGGGCATTCGGCCGTTCCGCCGGCCACCACCACGCGTGAATGTTCTGCCCGGCCTTTAGCGACTTGGGCTGCAGATCGAGTTCCTGCACGCTGCCCGGCAAGCCGTGATACCAGCCTGCCGTGCCGGGTTCGATACGGAACAGTAATTTGCGTTCGGTATGTTCCAGCACGGCACAACTCGCCGGCACGCCGATTATCAGGGCGGCCATGCACGCGAACGCCAAACGGCGGCGACGGAGTCGGGTCATGAAGGCGAGGAGCATTAAACGTTTCACCACTGCGTAGAGAGAAAACGCTTTTTACCAGATGCCTGACGCCGCGCGTGACATTTTCGACCACCGTGCACGTGTAACGATTACAAGATGCTGCGGCAGGTCAGTCGATCTGCAGCACGATCTTGCCGATGTGATCGCCAGCCTCCATGTGTGCGTGGGCTTTGGCTGCATCGCTGAGCGGATAGACCTTGTCGATAATCGGCAGGCATTTGCCTTTGGCCAACACCGGCCAAACGTGTTCGCGCAACTGATCGGCAATCGCGGCTTTTTCCGGGCCGGTGCGGGCGCGCAGCAACGAGCCGGTCACTACCGCTCGTTTGCCGAGGATCGCCAGCAGATCAATGTCATTGGCGCGGGCGCCGCCGAGGAAGCCGAGCATCACCAGCCGTCCGTCCATCGCCAGTGCGCTGATATTTCCGTTGAGGTACGAGCCGCCCATGATATCGAGGATCACGTTGACCCCTTTGCCTGCGGTTTTTTCAGCAATGACAGCGGCGAAGTCTTCTTCGCGATAATTGATTGGCTGACCGCCCAGTTCGCGGATCGCTGCACATTTATCCGCGCTGCCAGCGGTGGCGAAGGCTTCGATACCGAATTCGCGGCAGAGCATCAGTGCGGTGGTGCCGATTCCGCTGGTACCGCCATGAATCAAGGCGCGCTGACCACGGCTGGCTCCGCCGAGGCCGAACAGGTTGGCCCACACGGTAAAGAATGTTTCCGGGAGGGCGGCCGCTTGCACCCAGTCCAGACCTTCGGGGATCAGCAGCGTCTGACTGGCTGGCACTGCACAATATTCGGCATAACCGCTGCCGTTGGTCAGCGCACAAACCTTGTCCCCCACGGCGAATTGGCTCACACCTGTACCGACTGCCACCACTTCGCCAGCCACTTCCAAGCCAGGATGCGGGTCCATGCCCGGTTTCATCGGGTACTTGCCGGCACGCTGCAACGCGTCCGGGCGATTGATGCCGGCAGCGTGCACGCGAATCAACACTTGGCCTTCGGCCGCGACCGGCAGCGGCACGCGCTTGGGTTGCAGAACTTCAGGGCCACCGGGCTCAGTGATTTCGATGCGGGTCATTTCGTTGGGCAGGTTCATGGTGTTTCCTTCATATAAGAGATCAGTAATTGGGAGCGCGGGGAGGACGTAATGATTCCCTTCGATTCACATTGCAACGCTACGGACGGAAGGTTTATGGCGACCAGCATATCGGCTATCTTTGCTGCATAAGTGCAGCGATTTGGCGGCAGGCTGATGCAAATACGCATCATCAGGGGGGCGAGATGAATTGGGATGATGCGCGGGTGTTTCTCGCGGTGTGTCGCGAGTCGACATTGCGCGGCGCGGCGCGGGTGTTGGGGGTCGATCAGGCCACTGTCGGACGGCGTGTTACTGCGCTGGAGAAGTCACTCGACGCAACGTTGTTCCTGCGCGCGTCAGACGGTTATGCGCTGACACCGGTTGGGGAGGCGGCGCTGGCAGCGGTTGAGAAAATGGAGCATTCGGCGCTGGAGCTGGAACGGCAGATTCAGGGGCTGGATGATCGCCTGACGGGCAATGTCAGGATCACTACTACCGATTCGCTGGCCATCGACTTCCTGATCCCGGCCATCGCCCGTCTACATCAACAGCACCCGGATGTGCGCGTGCAACTCGACGCCTCCACGCAATTTCTCAGTCTGGCCAAGCGCGAAGCTGACATCGCCGTGCGCAACACCCGACCGGACAATCCCGACGTGATCGCCCGACGCATTGCGCGTTGGCCGGTGGGGTTGTTCGCCTCACGGGAATACGTCGAAGCCAATGGCACACCGCAACCGGGCAGTGCTTTCGAGGGCCACGATCTGGTGGTCTATCAGCCATATTTGCAAAGCCATAAAGACATGACGCTGGTCTCCGAGCCGATCAGTCGTGGGCGAATAGTCGCCAGTCTCGGCTCCAGCCTGTTGATACGCCGATCAATTGCGGCCGGAATCGGTGTAGGAGAAATCCCGGTGTACATGGGCGAGCGCGATGGTCTGGTCAGGCTCTGGCCGGAGCGTACTCGACCGCTGCCTTATGAAGTGTGGCTAGTGACCCACGCGGATCTGCGCCATACCGCGCGGGTGAGGGCAGTGATCGAGCAGATTGTCGAGGCGTTTGCTTTGGAGATTGAACAGGCGATCTGACGAACTTACCTTGCCTGACGAAACTGCCTACATCAGTAGCGGAATCCGCCGGCTTGTGGGCTTTGGGGCAGGGATCTATTGTTCGTACAACTCGGGGCGAGACGTAAAGCTCACTCGGGAGTGACCTGCCAAGGAAGGTATCGGTAACCCCATGAAGGTGTCGAATTGAAAACCAGGGAATTCAGTCAATATCAAAACAATGACATGTCGGGCAAAGGTCAGAGTACTCAAACCATGAACACTATCAGTCGTGAAGAATTCAATGCCAGGATCGAGACTATAGAGACCCGAATGGATGTTCGGGTAGAGGTTATGTCGGCAGATATTCATGGGTATCTTGCGGTTCAAGCACAACGTGACAAGGCTCGAGAGCAGATTCAAGCAGAGCGAGACATACGCTACGACTTGATTACCCTGGAAATTAGAAAAGCCGCCAATGGCGCTGAAGAGGCCGCCAAACAAGCCTCGACCATGAAGGCCAGCTTCTGGGCAGCCACTGCCGTCAACTTGATCGGAATAGTCTCTATCGTTATCGGTGCCTGCTACGCCCACCAGGCCAATATGTACGTCGCTATCCAGACAACCCTGGCAGCCATTCAGGCAGGCAAGGAAGTAAATATACCGAAGCCCGGCACACTGGAGCTTCTTGTACCGCCACAATAAAAAACGGCCTTCATTTGAAGGCCGTTTTTGTGGACGTTGAAACACTACCTCATGGCATTTGCGGCAGTTCCTGTGGCCGCAGATCAAACACCAGCACCTCGGCATCCACGCCGTTGCTCAAGGTCAGTGCCTGTTCTTCGCGAACCCGCACGCCGTCGCCTTCCTGCAACTGCACGCCGTTGAGTTCGACACTGCCGCGAGCCACATGCACGTAGGCATAACGGTTGGCCGGCAATTCAAGCGTGGCGCTTTCCTTGCCATCGAACAGACCGGCGAAGACTCGCGCATCCTGACGCACTTTCAGCGATCCGCTGGCGCCGTCCGGCGAGATGATCAGTTGCAGGCGACCGCGTTTTTTCGCAGGGCTGAAATGCTCCTGCTGGTAGCGCGGTTTGGCGCCACTGACTTCCGGCACGATCCAGATTTGCAGAAAGTGCACCGGTTTGGTCGCCGAGTGGTTGAACTCGCTGTGGGCCACGCCGTTGCCAGCGCTCATCAGTTGCACGTCACCAGGGCGGATCACTGAACCTGTGCCCAGTGTATCTTTGTGTTCCAGCGCACCTTCCAGCACATAGGAGAAGATTTCCATGTCGCGGTGCGGGTGCTGGCCGAAGCCCTTGCCGGCAGCAACACGGTCATCGTTGATCACCAGCAGGTCGGAAAAACCCTGCTCCCGCGGGTCACGGTAGCTGGCGAAAGAAAAGGTGTGAAAGGACTTCAGCCAGCCATGATTGGCGAGGCCACGGTCGGAGGCTTTGCGAAGGGTCAGCATGATGAAATCTCCTTTCTGGACGTTGATTCGTCCGAGTGAGAAGAAGGTTACTGTTAATCAAGCGAAGCAATAAGTAGATGGAAATTGAAACACTGTCCGCTTCAGGTTGACAGTTTTGCGAGATTGATCACGGATTCTTTTCCGACGTTCGCCGCGCACTTGGCCATAATGCGAAATCTTCAACTCAGTGATGTACATCCATGAAAACCGTGGCAATGGTGCTGTTCCCCGACTTTCTCCTGCTCGACATGGCAGGGCCGATGGAGGTCTTTTCCGTCGCCAATCGTTACCTGAAACCGGAAGATCATTACCACCTGACCACGCTGGGCACGGAGGACGGCGCATTGCGCGCTTCCAATGGCGTGTGGGTGCAGACCGACCGCCACATTGATGACCCGTTTCAAACCTATGATTTGCTGTTGGTGCCGGGCGGGCCTGGCGCCTACAACGAAAAACATCCGGCACTGCTGGCCTGGCTGCAAAGCGCTATCGGTCATGCCAAACGCTACGGTTCGATCTGCACCGGTGCTTTTGTGCTCGGTCATGCCGGGTTACTTGACGGCTATCGCGTGACCACCCACTGGAATTATCTCGAACGTCTGATCAAGGCGTTTCCCCAGGCCAGTGTCGAGATCGATCAGATCTACACCGAAGACCGCAATCTGATTACCTCCGGTGGGGTGACGGCAGGCATTGATATGGCGTTGGCCGTGGTGGCGCAGGATCACGGGAAAAAAGTCGCGCAGGACGTGGCGAAAGTGTTGTTGGTGGTGATGAAACGCCAAGGCGGGCAGGCGCAGTTCAGCCCGTTGATGTCAGCCGTGTCGCCGCAGGAAACCCCGATCACCCGGGTACAGCATCATGTGCTGGAACACCTTGATGAAGCCTTCACCGTCGAACGCATGGCCGGGCTGGCGAACATGAGCGCCCGGCACTTTGCGCGAGTGTTTGCCCGCGAGGTGAATATGACGCCGATGGAGTTTCTGCAAAGTGCCCGCATCGACTGCGCGCGCAATCTGCTGGAAACCACCGAGCTGCCGTTGAAGACCGTGGCCTATAAAAGCGGTTTTGGCAGTGTGCGGCATATGCGTTTTCTGTTCGGCGAAAAGCTCGGTCTGACCCCCGCGCAGTACCGCGAACAGTTCAGCTAGAGCGGTTGTGTCCGTCTGGCGCACGCGGTTGTCCGTGTTGCGCACTGCGCGCTGGTTGTGCCGTCACTGGTGCCTGCCAAGATAGAGGCATCGCTTGGAAGGGAGAGGCGCATGGCGCCGTGGGCATAATGCTCGCGACGTATTTGCGCGTGAAAAGGCATGAACAGCCACATCGATCTGGACGGCGCGTCGGTGCTGCATTTTGGACCGTTTGCGTTTCATTTACGCCAACGACTGATTCTCGACGGGGATCGTCAGTTGCGCATGGGCGGAAGGGCGCTCGACATTCTGCAGGTGCTGGTCGAGCGCGCCGGTCGAGTGGTCAGGAAGGAGCAATTGATCGCATGGGTGTGGCCGACGTCGGTGGTCGAAGAGATCAACCTGCGGGTGCACATCGCCGCGTTGCGCCGCGCATTGGGCGATGGTGAGAATGGTCAGCAATACATCGTCAACGTGCCGCAATGCGGTTACTGCTTTATTGCCCCGGTGCATGGCGACAGCGTCGCCCAGGTGGTGTTCGAAACATTGCAAGCGCCGCAACACAACCTGCCTGCGCGATTGACTCCGGTGACGGGGCGCGATTCGTTGGTGGGCAGTCTGGTGCGACAGTTGCCGCTGTGCCGGCTGATGACGGTGACCGGCCCGGCGGGTGTCGGCAAATCCACGGTCGCGCTGCGTGTCGCTGAGCTGCTGTTGCAGCATTATCGAGACGGCGTGTGGCGGGTGGATTTTTCGACCATCGACGACACGGCGCCGGTGCTTGAACAGCTATTGCACACGCTCGACACGACGCTTGAAACACTGATCACAAGGCATGCCTTGCTGGTGCTGGATAACTGCGATCACCTGCGAGAATCCTGCCGTGAACTCGCGGAACAACTGCTGCAGTCAGCGCCGCGCCTGTCGTTGCTGGTGACCAGTCGTGAACCGCTGCAAGCCAGCCTGGAAACCCTGCATCAACTCACCGCGCTCACTTTTCCCAAAGTCTGCGCGCTGCACAGCGTCGACGAATTCATGGGCTATTCGGCAGTGTGCTTGCTGGTCAGCCGCGCCCGTGCCCGCCAGCACGATTTTGTTCTACGTGATCAAGACCTCAACGCCGTGCGGGAGATCTGTCGACGGCTCGACGGCTTGCCGTTGGCGATCGAACTGGCGGCGGCGCAGATCGATGCGCTGGCGCTGGTGGGGTTGCAGGCGCAACTGAATAAAGGTCTGCAATTGCTCAGTCAGGGCCGACGTACGGCGGTGCCGCGTCATCAGTCGATGAGCGCGGCGCTGGACTGGAGCTATCAGCTTTTGAGTGACAGCGAGCAACGGGTGCTGCAACAGCTGTCGGTGTTCAAAATGTCCTTCACTCTTGAAGTAGCGCTGAGCGTTATTCAGTGTGCGCAACAGACATCAACTACGCTGGCAGCGATCATCGAGCAACTGGCCGAAAAGTCATTACTGACGGTGGAGCGGGGCGCGGAACCGATGCGCTATCGGATGCTCAACACCACGCGCCATTTCGCCCGAGAAAAGCTTGAGCAAAGTGCCGATCTGAACGACATTCTGTGCCGGCATGCGCTTCATCTCGCCTGGAAGCGCTCGACTTCAGTTGTGCAGTTGACCGCGCAACTGGTCGAGCAATAAGCGCACCTTGCGCAGATCCGGGGTGGCATAACCTTCGGTGAAGCGCTGATAGATCGGCGCAAGCAATTGCTGAGCCTCGCGATAGCGCGCCTGCCGTTGCCAGAGCTGCGCCAGGGATGTGGCACTGCGCAGTTCCCAGGCGAGGGCGCCCTGGGTTTTCGCCACGGCCAAGGCTTGCAGCAGGAGGGTTTCGGCTTGTGCAGGTGCAGTGATCGCACGAATGCTTTCGCAAGCAGGCTCGCTCCCACAGGAAGCACGCAAATCCATGTGGGAGCGAGCTTGCTCGCGAAAGGGGCCTTCAGAATTTTCAGCCAACAACCGCTCAGCCTGCGCCCGCAATATCTCCGCCGAACTCCAACCCGCAGCACCACTGCGTGCCCGTTCAAGCAGCGCATCATCAACAAACCTGCTGTCGAGCGTCACCATCAGCTCCTTGATCAGCCCGCTACCATCCGAGGTGACGGGCTGAACCTGATCCGCATCGATGACCTGCGCGTAGTGCTGTCCCCAACGATGAAACAGCAACACCGAATGCTTCTGCGATTGCTCCAACAGAAGTTGCAACAACGCCTGAGCGTTCTTCCGGTCACCGTTGTAATGGGCGATGAGGCAACTGGCGAGCGCCAGGGTGTAGCAGATCGAAGTGCCGTGGTTGATCTGCACCGCGATGTCCAGCGCTTGCCGGGCGGTGTGCCAGGCCTGATCGGGAAAACCTTGCAGCCAGAGCACTCGGGCGAGGATGGTCAGCGAGGCGACGCTCTGATCATATTGCACGCCGAAACCATGGGTGAACCGATTGCGATGGCCGCTGTGTGCCATACGCTGGATGACTTGCTCGGCGCTGATCCGCGCTTGCGGCTGATCGCCGGAAAAGTGCAAGGCCAGCACGCGTAGCCGATGCGTGCTCAATGACAGCAACGGGTCGCCGTGTCCGCCGAGGCGATCAAACTGCTCGCTTTGCGCCAGCGCCGCTTGATAGTTGCCGCAACTGAGATTGACCGCCAGATGACCGGATACTGCGCGCAGTTGTCCAGCGACATCGTGATTCTGTTGTGCGAGCACTTGGGCGCGAGTGAAGGCTTCGATGGTCTCCGGTGTGCCGCCCCAAGTGTGGTAACAAGCGCTGCCGAGCGCCAGATTCAGGGCGATTTCCAGACGCGGACAGGGTTTTTCCGCGCTTTCGAGCAGGCCCAGCGCCTGACGTACATGACCGCCATATTCCTTGAGCAGTGACAGCTCTTGCCACACGGGTGCCGAGTTCGCTGTCAGACGAATTCCCAGAGCCCGAGGGCCGGCGCCATTCAGGCCCCAGTCGAGCGCAGCGCGCAGGTCTTCCAGGCATCGTGCATGACGCTCGATCCACTGCGCGGTCGGCGTGCTTTCCCATTCACTTTGCGCCTGATCCATCAGCGCCAGACAACGTTCGGCATGGCGCTCGCGGGTGACCTCCAGCTCGCCCGCCAGCTCCAGCTGTTCCAGCGCGTAATGGCGCGTGGTGTCGAGCAGGCGATAAAACACCTCTTCATCGCCGACCTCGACATTGAGCAGTGACTTGGCCACCAGTTGCGTGACCGCGACCAGCACTTCGCCGGGCATCACATGTTGGCCGCCGATCACCGCAGCGGCAGACTCCAGGGTGAAGCTACCGCGAAACACCCCGAGACGACGCAAGCAGGTCTGCTCGCACGGGTTCAGCAGATTGAAACTCCAATCCAGCGTAGCGCGCAGCGTCTGATGCCGCGCATGGCTATCACGGATGCCGGGCGCCAATGGTTGCAGCGTGTCTTGCCATTGGCTGAGCAAACCGCTCAAACCGTGGCTGGCAACTTGCGCTGCCGCCAGTTCAAGTGCCAAGGGAATGCCGTCGAGGCGTTGGCAGATTTCGATTGCCAGCGGCAACTCGGCATCGCTCAATTCGAAATGCTCATGGGCAGCTGTGGCGCGCTCGACGAACAACTGCAAAGCGGCAAAGCCCAATGCCTGCTCGCGATCAGCCACGGCAATTGCCGGCGGGCAATCAAGCGACTCCAGGCGCTGCACAAACTCGCCCTCGGCACGCAGGCTCTCTCGGCTGGTGGCCAGAATATGGACGTGCGGTGCGCCGCGCAGAATGTTTTCGCTGAGCAGCGCCACGGCATCGATCAGGTGTTCGCAGTTGTCGATCACCAACAGCATTTGTCGTTCGCGCAAGGCGTTGATTACCGCTGTCAGCGGCTCGTCATCGTGCACTGCCACATCCAGCAGGGTCGCCAGTTGTGAGCAGATCAGTGCAGGGTCGTTGAGCGGCGCCAGATCGAGCCAGCGAATGCCGTCGCGGTAGCGCCCGATCAATTGTTCGGCGACCCGTAGGGCGACAGTGGTCTTGCCGATGCCGCCGGGGCCGATCAGAGTGATGCAGCGTTGGCGCGGCAGTTGGTTCATCAAGCTGTCGACCAAGGGCTGGCGTCCGATCATCCGTGTACGACGCAACGGCAGGTTGTGGCGGGCAACGGTTTTGGCGGCGGGTTGTTGCTCGCTGGTCTGCACGACCAGCGGCGCGACAAAACTGTAGCCTCGCTGCGCCACGGTGATGATGTAGCGCTGGCCGGCCTGGCCATCGCCGAGAGCCTTGCGCAGCGCCGCCATGTGCACTCGCAGATTGATGTCTTCGACCACGCTGTCGGGCCAGACACCGGCGATCAGTTGTTGCTTGCTCACCACCTCGCCGGCGTGGGC
Organism: Pseudomonas sp. NPDC087346; assembly: GCF_044744235.1. Classification (NCBI taxonomy): domain Bacteria; kingdom Pseudomonadati; phylum Pseudomonadota; class Gammaproteobacteria; order Pseudomonadales; family Pseudomonadaceae; genus Pseudomonas; species Pseudomonas sp. NPDC087346. The sequence continues at coordinate 100,229 of NZ_JBIUXX010000009.1, read as the reverse complement.
CAGCAGAATCAGCAGAATGTCCATGGCGCGCCGCCCCAGCCGCAACGGTTGCTCGCCTTCGAGCACCAGCCGTTGTCCGGTGAAGATCCGATAGGGGCCGAAGCCGATGGCCTGATTCGGGGAAAGACTCAACAACTCACTCCTGCGGTGATGCGCCGGGCCTGGCGAATAAACGCTGCGTGAATGCGCAGAGCGTCTATTGCTGGCTATCGGGGCATATTCCTCAGGTTTTGGCTGCCGTGCAACGGGTGGTTTTGGCGGACGGATCAAAACGTCGCGGGCCGTGTCCGGATCTCTTTGCTTTCACGCATTGCCTGACAGCGCCAGGCAAACGGGTTGATCCCCTCGCTGCGGGTAAAAATGTGGCAGAAATGCGCCTGATCGCAGAAGCCGCATTCGAGGCTGATTTGCGTCAGGCTCAGGCCGGTGTGACGAATCAACAGCTTGGCGCGGGCGATGCGTTGTTCACGAATCCAGTCCTGTGGCGACAGGCCGGTGCTGGCCTTGAACGCTCGGGAAAAATGGCTGCGCGACAACGAGCAGGCGCGGGCCAGTTCGGTGACTTCGAGGCTTTCGCCCAGACGTTCGAGGATCAGTTGTTTTACCTGTCGCTGCCGTTGTGGACTGAGGCCGCCAGTGTGCGGCTTGCGGATTTCGCTGGCAGGGGCGAGGGCGGTGGTTTGCTGAGAGAGAGCCATGGCCAAGGTCCGTGTCGTGGGGGAACACCCGGTTGGCGCGTTCCCGCGGGTCAAAAAACAACGCTGCGCAGAGGCCATCATTGTTAGAACGGGGCGTGGACGCTGACGAGTTAAACGTTGTTAATTCGCATCCACGGGCGGGACGCAAACGGCCATTGATCGCGTAAAGTGCAAGCACTTGCGTCTGGCCGGCCACAGAAGGAATTCGAGCCCATGAACCGTAATGATCTGCGCCGCGTTGACATGAACCTGCTGGTGATTTTCGAAGCGCTGATGTTCGAGAAGAACCTGACCCGCGTCGCCGAAAAACTGTTTATGGGCCAACCGGCGGTGAGCGCGGCGCTTGGGCGTTTGCGTGACCTGTTCGATGATCCATTGTTGTTGCGCAACGGCCGCAGCATGGAGCCGACCGCCCGCGCCTTGGCGATCCTTGAAGAGCTGCAACCGGCGATGGACGTGATTTCCGGCGCCGTCAGCCGCGCCAAGGAGTTCGACCCTGCCACCAGTTGTGATGTGTTCCGAATCGGCCTGTCGGATGACGCCGAGTTCGGCCTGTTCCCGCCGCTGCTGCGTCAGCTTCAGGAAGAGGCGCCGGGGATTGTCGTGGTGGTGCGCCGGGCCAATTATCTGTTGATGCCAGCGCTGTTGGCGTCCGGGGAAATCTCCGTTGGCGTCAGCTACACCACGGACTTGCCGGCCAATGCCAAGCGCAAAAAGCTGCGCGATATTCCCTGCAAGGTCCTGCGCGGCGATGATCGTCCCGGGCCGCTGACCCTCGACGAATACTGCGCGCGTCCGCACGCCATGGTCTCGTTCTCCGGGGACTTGAGCGGCAACATCGATGTGGATCTGGCCAAGGTCGGTCGTTCGCGCCGCGTGGTGCTCGGTGTACCGCAATTCAGCGGCTTGCGCGCCTTGCTCGCAGGCACCGAAATGATCGCCACCGTGCCGGACTACGCCGCGTGTGCACTGGTCGAAGGTTGCGCGTTGCGCGCTGAAGACCCGCCATTCCCCATCGATGCGGCGCAACTGTCGATGGCCTGGAGCGGGGTACACGACAACGACCCGGCAGAACGCTGGCTGCGCTCGCGGATCAGCCAGTTCATGTCCGCCACGCTGGACATCCCAACGGCATAACGCTGTCGCACCCCCACCACATTCTCGAATTCATACAGAGCCCATGTAGGAGCTGCGGCACGCTGCGATCTTTTGATCTTGATCTTGAAAGGCAAAGTCAAAAGATCGCAGCGTGCCGCAGCTCCTACACGGGGCGTGTTTCTCTGGGGAAGTGAGCACGTACGTTCAATTTTTCTTCACCCGCCATTGGCATGATTCAGGTCGATAAGAATTCAAGGGTGGGGTTCATGGACGCTTTGCAACGGGATGAACGGGCGCGGGACGTCGGTTTGTTGTTTCTGCGGGTCAGCGCTGGCCTGTTTCTGCTGTTGGTTCACGGCTTGCCCAAGCTGTTGGACTTTGATGCACAACTGCAACAGATCGAAGACCCATTCCATCTCGGCGCCCACCTCACGTTGTGTCTGGCGATTTTCGCCGAAGTCCTCTGTCCGCTACTGATCGTCGGCGGGGTGCTGGCGCGATTGGCCTGCTTGCCTATTCTCTTTGTTCTGCTGGTGGCGCTATTGGTCGTGCATCCGCAATGGACTGTGGCCGAAGGGCAGTTCGGCTGGCTGCTGTTGATCCTCTTTACCAGCATCCTCATCGCCGGCCCCGGACGGCTGGCGCTCAATGTCCGTCTACCCGGAGTGTTGCGTTATGTCTGAAGCCCAAACCTTAAAAGCGCCGGGGTTCGATGAGATCGTCACGCTGATCGTCAAACACCAGGTCAAGGCCGGTTTTGAAAAAGACTATGAAGCCTGGCTGCGCAACATCGTCAGCGTCGCGGGGCAGCGCGAAGGGCATCTGGGCGTGGACGTGGTGCGCGGCAAGCGTGGCGGGCTCGACACCTACACCTGCGTGCTGCGCTTTTGCTCCACCAACGCCATGCAGCAATGGCTGGAGTCGCCCGAGCGCCAGGCATTGGTCGACAAAGCCACGCCGATGCTCGCCGACGGTGACCAGACCGAGGTCGCCCCGGTCAACGAGTTCTGGTTCGCGCCACTGGCCGATGCCGCCAAGCCACCGCCGCGCTGGAAGCAAGCAGTCATCACGCTGCTGGTGATTCTGCCGCACACCTTGCTGGTGCCGCTGATCTGGGGGCCGCTGCTGAAACTGCATCCACTGCTTTCCAACTACGTGGTCGCCACGTTCCTGATCACCCTGACCATCGTTGTATCGGTGGTGTACGTGTTCATGCCCCGCGTGACGCGCTTGTTCGCGCCGTGGCTGGAGGCCGGTCAGGCCCATGAACACGTCGAACCCAAACAAACACCGTCACGCTGAACCCCCACTTATGTCGAAGGAACTGCGATGAACGCCGATCTGATTCTGTTCAATGGCCAATTTCATACCGTAGACCGCAGCAAACCGCTGGCCAGTGCGGTCGCGATCAAGGACGGCCGCTTCGTGGTCGTCGGCAACGATACCCAGGCGATGGCCTTGCGCGACTCGTCCACGCAAGTGGTCGACATGAAGGGCCGCTGCGTCATCCCCGGCCTCAACGACTCGCACTTGCACCTGATCCGTGGTGGCCTGAACTACAACCTCGAACTGCGTTGGGAAGGCGTGCCATCGCTGGCCGATGCGCTGCGCATGCTCAAGGAACAGGCCGACCGCACGCCGACCCCGCAATGGGTGCGCGTGGTCGGTGGCTGGAACGAATTCCAGTTCGCCGAAAAGCGTATGCCGACCCTTGAAGAACTCAATCAGGCCGCGCCGGACACCCCGGTATTCGTCCTGCATTTGTACGACCGCGCACTGCTCAATCGCGCCGCGCTACGAGTAGCCGGTTACACCCGTGACACGCCGAACCCGCCGGGTGGCGAGATCGTTCGTGATGCCAACGGCAACCCGACCGGTATGCTGGTCGCACGGCCGAACGCAATGATCCTCTACTCAACGCTGGCCAAAGGGCCGAAGTTGCCGCTGGAATATCAGGTCAACTCGACGCGGCAGTTCATGCGTGAACTCAACCGCCTCGGCCTGACCAGCGCCATCGATGCCGGCGGTGGTTTCCAGAACTACCCGGACGATTATCAGGTGATCGAACAGTTGGCCAAGGATGAGCAACTGACCATCCGCATCGCCTACAACCTGTTCACTCAGAAGCCGAAAGAGGAGCTCAGCGACTTCCAGAACTGGACCGGCAGCGTCAAGTTGCATCAGGGTGACGACTACCTGCGGCACAACGGTGCCGGCGAGATGCTGGTGTTCTCCGCTGCCGACTTCGAAGACTTCCTCGAGCCGCGCCCGGACCTGCCGCAAACCATGGAGCAGGAGCTGGAACCAGTGGTTCGTCACCTGGTCGAGCAGCGCTGGCCGTTCCGTTTGCACGCGACTTACAACGAATCGATCAGTCGCATGCTCGACGTGTTCGAGAAGGTCAATCGCGACATCCCGTTCAATGGTTTGCCGTGGTTCTTCGATCACGCCGAAACCATCACCCCGCAGAACATCGAACGGGTGAAAGCGCTGGGCGGCGGTATTGCGATTCAGGATCGCATGGCGTTTCAGGGTGAGTATTTCGTCGACCGCTACGGCAAGCAGGCCGCCGAAGCCACGCCGCCGATCAAACGCATGCTCGCCGAAGGGGTGCCGGTTGGCGCCGGCACCGATGCGACGCGGGTTTCCAGCTACAACCCGTGGACCTCGCTGTACTGGATGGTCAGCGGCCGCACCGTCGGTGGGCTGGCCTTGTACGAAGAAGGTCTGCCGCGCACCACCGCTCTGGAATTGTTCACCCACGGCAGCGCCTGGTTCTCCTCCGAACAGGGCAAGAAGGGCCAGATCAAGGTCGGGCAACTGGCGGATCTGGCCGCGCTGAGCGCGGACTTCTTCCATGTCGAGGAAGAAGCGATCAAGTGGATCGAGTCGGTCCTGACCGTGGTTGGCGGCAAGATTGTCTACGCCGCCGACGATTTCGAAAAACTCGGCCCGGCCAGCGTGCCGGTGCTGCCGGACTGGTCGCCGGTGGTGAAAGTCCCGGGTCACTGGCGCCCGAACTCGCCATTGCAGGCGCAAGTGCATCAGTGCAGCGGCCCATGCGCAGTGCACACCCACAGCCATGAAAAGGCGCGGATGTCGAACGCGCCGGTCAGCGACTTCGCCGGTTTCTGGGGCGCGTTCGGTTGTTCCTGCTTCGCCTTCTGATCAATACCAAAAAGCGCCGGCCACTCGGTACGGCGCTACGTGCAACATCCACCCAAGGAGTTTCCCATGAGCAACGTTCCTTACAAACGTCTGAACAAAGATGACGCGGTTGTACTGCTGGTCGATCACCAGACCGGCCTGATCTCGCTGGTGCAGGACTTCTCGCCGAACGAGTTCAAGAACAACGTGTTGGCGCTGGGCGACATCGCCAAGTTCTTCAAACTGCCGACCATCCTCACCACCAGTTTCGACGCCGGCCCGAACGGCCCGATCGTGCCTGAACTGCGCGAGCAATTCCCGGACGCGCCATTCATTCAGCGTCCAGGCCAGATCAACGCCTGGGACAACGAAGACTTCGTCAAAGCGATCAAGGCGACGGGTCGCAAGCAACTGATCATCGCTGGCGTGGTGACTGACGTATGCGTGGCATTCCCGACCCTGTCGGCTATCGCTGAAGGTTTTGAAGTGTTTGTGGTGACTGACTCGTCCGGCACCTTCAACACCACCGTGCAGCAAGCAGCGTGGGCGCGCATGTCGGCGGCTGGTGCGCAACTGATGAACTGGTTCTCGGTGGCTTGCGAGCTGCAAGGTGACTGGCGCAACGACATGGAAGGCTTGGCGAATCTGCTGTCGAACCGTCTGCCGAACTATCGCAACCTGATCGGTAGCTACACCAAGTTCACTGCCAAGTAAGAAGATCAAAAAATCGCAGCGTTCCGCAACTCCTACAGGGAAAATGCATTCCAACTGTAGGAGCTGCGGAACGCTGCGATCTTTCGCTTTTAACGCTTCTGCAACCACCCCAGAAACCCACCTTTCCTCACTGGCGCCGGCATAGCCATCAACGCCAGCCGACTGTTCTGCTGTCGCACCGCCTGCAACTTGTTCAACGCCTGCCCGACTTCGCTGCGCTGTTCCATGCACTGGCGAGTCAGGTTCTTGTCGAGGCGATAGATGATGCTCGACGTCAACGCCGTAAAAGTCGCCTGCGATGGCGTGTCGGCAAGAATGCTCTGCTCGCCCATGACCTCGCTCGGCCCCATGCGTCCGGCCTCGGTCTGGTTGTTGCCATCGGGCACGGTTGCGCTGACCACGCCGGTCGCGATCACAAACAGGCTGTCCGGCACCTCGTCGAGATTCAACACCACCTGGCCCGCCGTGTATTGCTGCGCGACCATCGATTCAGCGAGGCGATCGCGTTCTTCATGGCTCAGCGAACGGAAGATTTTCACTTCATCCAGCAAAGCCCGGGCGCGGGTCGAAGGCTGGATCGTACCGTCCGGGTGCCGCGAAATACCCGCCGCTTCGAGATGACGGTGGGCGAGGTCGAACAGTTGATTGCGCACTTCGCTTTTCTTGCCCAGTTCGGCGATGAATCCGCTGGCAATGTACTCGGACATTTCTTCGCCAGCCTCTTTCAACACGGCTTTCGGCGGCGGGTTCAACAGCAGACTGCTGCTGCCTTGCAGCGTGCGGTCGAGCGCATCGAGTACCCGGCGCGGGCGAATGTGGTTCGGCACCTTGATGCTGATCGACACGCCGTGCAGGTTGGTCGGACGGCTGAGATTGACGATTTTCGCTTTGGCCGCCACCGAGTTCGGCACCACGGCGAGCGTGCCGTTGCTGGTCAGCAAGTGCGTGGCGCGCCAGTCGATGTCGAGCACTTTGCCCTCGACGCCGTCGATCACCACAAAATCGTCCACCTGATACGGCTTGGTGGTATTGAGCACGATGCCGGAAAACACATCACTCAAAGTGCTTTGCAACGCCAGACCGACCACGATGGCGACCACGCCGGACGTCGCGAGCAGACCTTTGACTGGCAATTCCAGCACGTAACCGGCGGCGGCAACGATGGCCACCAGAAACACCAGCGCACCAATCACGTCCTGCAACAAGCGACCGCTGTGACCGATGCGGCGCATCAGAATCAGACCGATCACTTCGGTGAGCACACGGGCGGCGTACAGCCACCAGACAATCCCCAGCGCCGTCGCGCTCAGTTGCATCACTTGATCATCGGCAAACAGCGGCGCCTGTATCGGGCTGACGCCGGCGTTGATGATCAGCGTGCTGAACGCCAGAAACAGCGCCAATCGCACCCCGACCCGCAGTGCACGATGACTGAACGGCGCGAAATGCCAGAGCGCAGCGTCGAGCAAGAGCAGGGCGGCACTCCAGGACAATGGGTGGTTGAGAAGGAACATGGCGGACTCCGGATGCAGGTGAGCTTGTGTGGAACAGGTTTTTTTTGTGGAGTCGGGGCTTTTGTGGCGAGGGGATTTATCCCCGTTGGACTGCGCAGCAGGCCCTTTTCCGGGGTCGCTACGCAACCCAACGGGGATAAATCCCCTCACCACAAAAACGGCATTGCCACACTTGGCGGTGTGGCAATGCATGGGGACTCAATTCAGATGAGTCTTCAACTCAGCCGCAGCCTGACGCACCGCAGCCTTCACCTCAGGAATCTGGCTCAACGGATTGAGCAACCCAAAGTCATGAATCATCCCGTTGTAACGCACCGCCGTCACCGGCACCCCGGCCGCATCCAGGTGGCGCGCATAGCCTTCACCTTCGTCACGCAGCACGTCGAATTCGGCGGTCTGCACCAGCGCGGCAGGCAAGCCCTTGAGCTGTTCGGTGCTGGCATTGAGTGGCGAAGCGTGGATCTGCGCGCGCTCGGTCGGGTTGGTGGTGTAGCTGTCCCAGAACCACTGCATCATGCCTTTGGTGAGGAAATGGCCCTCGGCAAATTGCTGGTACGAACCGTCGTCGAACTGCGCGTTGGTGACCGGCCACATCAGCAACTGGAAGCGCAGGGCCGGGGTTTTCTGTTCTTTGGCCATCAGCGCCACAACCGCCGCCATGTTGCCGCCGACGCTGTTGCCGGCGACTGCCAGACGCTTGCCATCCACGCCGATCTGCTTGCCGTTTTCCGCTACCCACTTCGTCGCGGCGTAAGCCTGATTGATCGCGGTCGGGTACTGCGCTTCCGGCGAAGGCGTGTAATCGACGTACACCGCAACCGCGCCAGAGCCCACCACCAGATCACGAATCAGACGCTGGTGCGTCGGGAAATCGCCCAGCACCCAACCGCCGCCGTGGAAGAACATGAACACCGGCAACTCGCCTTTGACCTTGGCTGGACGCACCACTTTCAGGTTGATGGTCTGGCCATCGACCTTGATCGCCTTGTCGCTGACTTCAACCCCGGACAGATCAACTTTCACCGAAGCCTGCGCGCCGGTCAGCACCGCACGGGCATCTTTCGGGCTCAGTTGTTCAAGCGGTTTGCCACCGCCAGCGGCGAGGGCTTCGAGGAAGGCCTGGGTGTTGTGTTCGACACCCGGGCTGCCAGCGGCGAATGCATTGCCGATGGACAGCGCGAGGAGGGAAGCGGTCAGGGTTTGTTTGATGTTCATGCTCAATTCCTTTTTCGATCAGTTTTTGTGTGGGGTTGTTTTCAAACCGTGAGCACAGATTAATGATGTGTCGAAAAGTGAAAAAGCGGCTATAAAGCGTTTAACTGTCCACCAGAGAGTGACAATGAACCCGTTCGAAGACATGCGTATTTTTTGTCAGGTCATGGACTCCGGCAGCTTCACCGCTGCCGCCGATCAATTGGGCCTGTCCAAGCAGTTCGTCAGCCGCCGTTTGATGCAACTGGAAGAGCGTCTCGGCGTTCGATTGCTCAACCGCTCGACGCGCCGCCTCGACGTGACGCCGCTGGGCCAGAGCTATTACGAGTCGGCGCTGCGCCTGCTGAGCGAAGTCGAACATGTCGAACAGAGCATCGCCGGCCAGACCGCCGAACCACGCGGGACTATTCGCGTGAGTGCGCCGTTGTCGTTCGCGCTGGCGCATCTGGGCTGTCTGCTGCCGTTGTTCTTGCAGCGCTATCGCGAGGTCACCGTCGAAGTCGATCTCAGCGACCGGCCAGTGGATCTGCTCGGCGAAGGTTATGACCTGGCGCTGCGCATCGGTGTATTGGAAGACTCGACGCTGATCGCCCGACGCATTGCATCCATCGAACGGGTGTACTGCGCCAGCCCCGCGTATCTGGCAGAACGCGGCACGCCGCAGAAACCGGAAGATTTGCTCAGCCATGACTGCTTGCCTTACGGCCACGGGCGTTCGGTGCAATGGCGCTTCGACGCCGGGCAGGGCAAGCCGCTGCTGGTGAATGTCAGTGGGCGTATGCGGGTCAACAATGGTGAGCTGCTGCGCGATGCGGCGGTGGCGGGGATGGGGATTACCTATCTGCCGACGTTCATCGTCGGCGCAGCGCTGAAGGACGGACGACTGCTGCCGGTACTCGAAGACTTCCGCCCGGAGCCCCTGACATTGTCGGCGGTATACCCGCAACATCGCCAGGCATCACGACCGGTGCAGGCGTTGATCGAATTTTTGCGTGAGCGCCTCAACCAGACTGATATCAGCCTCTGACCCGAGCAGGTCGGCGGCTTACAAGTTCACAACATTCAGAATCTACGCGCTGATCTAGACTCGGGGCCGCTCAATCACGAGCAGTACCCGGAGTGCGCCATGGAAGTGCCCAATAATAAAAACGCCATCGAGAGCAATCGTCAGGCGTGGAATGACTCAGCTCGCCATCACCAGGATTCACCTGATTGGCAGGCCTTGTTGAATGAAGTCACGCAGGCGGATTTTTCCTGCCTCGACGATACGTTGCGTGGATTGCTGGAACAGGTCGGTATCGACGGCAAAGACGTCGTGCAACTTGGCTGCAATAACGGCCGCGAGAGTCTGTCACTGTTCAGCCTCGGTGCGCGGACGGTGGTCGGTGTCGATCAGTCCACCGGTTTCCTCGAACAGGCTCGCGAGCTGAACAACCGTTCGCCGCACAATGCCGAGTTCATCGAGACCGATATCCATCACCTGCCGGCCTCGTTGCAGAACCGTTTTGACGTCGCGCTGATCACCATCGGCGTGCTGAACTGGATGCCCGACATCGGCGAATTCTTCCGCCACGTCGCCTCGACCCTCAAACCGGGTGGACGGCTGGTGATCTACGAAACCCATCCGTTTCTGGAAATGTTCGATCCCGAGGCCAAAGACCCGTATCGCCTCGACAGCTCATACTTCCGCGAAACGCCATTCGTGCAGGAAGAACCGATTGTCTATGTCGGCAAAGTCGAACAGCAGGCAGCGAAATCCTATTGGTTCGTGCACACCCTCGGCGCGATTTTCAACGGCGCGATTGAAGCAGGGCTGAACATCGCCCACTTCAAGGAATACCCGCATTCGAATCGCGAAGAACTGTACGACCAGTACCTCAACCAATCAGCACAACTACCGATGTGCTTCACCCTGGTCGCTACAAAAATCTGATGATCGTTTGCGTGGCAACTGGCCCCATCGCTGGCAAGCCAGGCTCCCACAGGGTTTTATGTCGTACACAAATGCCGTGTACACCGAAGATCCTGTGGGAGCCTGGCTTGCCAGCGATGGCGGCTTCAGCGCCGCCACACTCACCACTCCCACAGGGTTTTGTGTCGTACA
>NZ_JBIUXX010000009.1:21220-89645 GCF_044744235.1 Pseudomonas sp. NPDC087346 | reverse complement strand
TACCACCGAAGATCCTGTGGGAGCCTGGCTTGCCAGCGATGGCGGCTTCAGCGCCGCCACACTCACCACTCCCACAGGGTTTTGTGTCGTACACAAATACTGTGTACACCGAAGATCCTGTGGGAGCCTGGCTTGCCAGCGATGGCGGCTTCAGCGCCGCCGCAAATGCTGGGAATGAATCAAGCCTGCGCCGCCGCACTCACCACTGGCCGGCCTGGTTTGCGCAGCGGTTCCAGGCGTGAACCGCTGTAGCGGGTTTCGCGGTAGAAGCGCCAGCGTCCGAACAGGCCGTAGACATGGGTGACGCGACCCTGTTCGTGGTAGCCCATGCGGATGTGCAGTTTCAGTGCGGGGATGTTGTGGGTTTCGCAGACGTCCACCACTTTGTCGCAGCCCTGTGCGGCCATGGCTTCCCAGAGTGCGACTTGCACGTCCACCGACAGGCTGGTGCCGAAATACGGCCGGGCCATTTCGCCGCCGAATTCGAAAAACTCGCCGGGTTTGACCGGGAACCAGCAGCCGTAATAGTGACGGTCATGGTAGTCGCGAATGCTGCCCCAGATGAACGCGACTGCGTGGCCATCGGCGTCCAGGTACATGTGCCCGGTATGACCTTCGGCGGCAAGTTCGGCCATGGTCTCGACCCGGTCACCGAAGTGTTTGCCGAACGCGCTGGCGTTGTCCGGGGTGATGTCGACTCTGCGCAAACCGTCATAGGGGCGCAGCTTGTGCGGCGGCACCGGGCTGACCAGATCGCGCTCCATCCACAGCAGTTCCCAGTGGAAGAACACGTAGCGTTTCCATAGGGTGCCGAAGGTGCGACCGAGGCCTTTTTGACGGATGCGTTCTTGTAGTTTTTCGATGACGCTCATGTTGCCCTCCGTGGCCGGGGCCCGGTGTTGTGGATGACGCTTTGATGGGTATAGATCAAGCCTGCAAGTACATTTCAAAGTGCCATCTTCGAAAGTATTGCAAGTTATGTAAGTCAATCGAGTGCCGCAGCACCGCGTAGAAAATCCTTGTTCAAGTCGGCATAGGAAACCCGTGGAACGCCCGCCAACCGCTGCTCTAGCACGCGGCTCAGGGACTCTCCCGGTTCGAGATAGGCATCACCGAAATCAGCCCCAAGCTGATTCGGATGAGCGACAACTTCCAGCACGCCGTCGGTCGGCGCGACGTCGTTGCGCAGGTCCACCGGGGTGCACACGTAATCTGCCGTGGCGCCGGCCAGACCTTGCAGGCGCCGATTGAGCAAACCCTTGAACAAGCGCTTGGGCAAACTGAGGTTTTGTCCGAGGTTGCGCGCCAATCGAATCGGTACGCCTTGATGCGCCGCGAAGCGTGCCACGATCTCGCCAATCGGCCAGATGTTGTGCACGTGTTGGTGCGAATCGAAGTGGCTCGGGCGCACGCCATGATCGACGCAACGTTGCCACTGCGCCTGCAATTCTTCCTGCACCGCGTCGCGATCGTCACGGCTGAGCCACAGGCTGTGCCGGGCCAGACTGAGATCGAAAACACCGTGGCTGTCGCAAAAGGTTCGCCGCCCCAGAATCGACTGACTCAGCGGTTTGCCGTAGGTCAGATTGAAGTGTAGGCCGATCCTTCCTTCGAGCATCGGATGGCGGGACATGGCGCAGGCAGCCACGAACTCTGGCATGTTGGCCATGATCGTCGCGGAGCTGATCAGCCCCGCCTGAAACGCCGAAAAGATCACCGCGTTTTCACTTGGGCTGAGGCCGAAATCGTCAGCGTTGACTATGACTTGCCGAGGCATGTTCGCCCTCCGTGGGAATCGCGACAGGTTTGACCGGGGCGGCATGCGCGGCCGAAGTCGCACGTTGCGCACGCCATTGCAGCACCCTCGGTTTGAGCCGATGCCAGAGGCGCAAGCCCAACCCCAGCAACAGTCCGCCAGGGCGCCAGGAATAGAAACTCCAGCGCCAGTGCTCCAGTTGTCCGGTCATGCGTTCATGCAGTTGATGGCTAGAGTTTTCCAGACTCACCCGCGAGGCATCGATCCAGTGCCAGTTCTCTTCGAGCCCCCAGCGAATCCACTCATCCAGCAGCACGCGACCGCTGCCCAGATCGGCGTATTGCGGCAGGAACGCGAGGTTGTAATCGTAGAGCCGACCCTGCTCCAGCAAGCCGAGGCGATAGCTGATGCAACGTCCGTTCAGTTCCAGCGTCACCACGCGCACCAGCCCTTGGGCGGCGAGGGCGGTGAAAGCATTTTCGATGCATTGCCGGCTGCGTCCGGAGGCAAAAATGCCGACGCCTTCGTCACCTTTCCAGCTCACCGCTTCGACTTCGCTGATCGCCTGCAACAGCGGGCCCATGCTCATTGCATCAGGAACAATCCGTTGAACCTGGGCGCCACACGCGGCAATCCGTTTGCGTGCCCGGCGCAGTTTGTAGCGCGGATCACCACCGACTTCCTGATGATCCGTCTCGCTGATCAAATGCACCGGCACTCGACAGCTCAAGCGCCGTTCACCCGTTGAACTGTGGGCCATCCATTGCGTGAGGAGGCTTTCTTCACCGGCAGGCTCGGACAATTCGTTGAGTTGCAGCAACGCATGAGGCAGGCGCCGACGGATCTGCACCAGAACTTCGCGCATGTCCTCAACTGGCAACAGCGACAACAGCGCCAGACGATCCGCCAGCGGATAACCCAAGTGATGCAGCACCCGAAATGACAACCCGCCAAAGCGCTCGCGACTCGCCACAAGCGGCAGGCACAGGCGCAATTCATCCGCCTCCCAACCGAGCAGGATGTGCAGACGCTCATCGCTGCCAAGGGTCAGTTCTGCCGCGCGCAACCAGCCGAGGCTGTTGAACGGCGTGTGATCGGGCACCCGCAAGCGCAGCGTTTCATACGCCGCAGCCGGGAAGTCGGCGGCGCACAGTGAAGTGCGCCATTCGAATCTTGCTGCCATAGGCTCAGGTCGCCGCTGCTGTGACAGGTGGACGGGAAGGTTTGCGCAACGCATCCAGACGCGAGCCGCTGTAGCGGGTTTCGCGGTAGAAGCGCCAGCGGTCGAACAGGGTATAGACGTTCATGATCCGCCCTTGCTCGGTGTAACCCATGCGCAAGTGCAGCTTGAGTGCAGGAATGTTGTGGAACTCGCAGACGTCCACCACTTTGTCGCAGCCCTGATCAGCCATGGCTTTCCACAGTTCCAGTTGCAGATCCACCGACAGTTCCGAGCCCCAGTAGGCGCGGGTCAGTTCGCCACCGAATTCGAAAAACTCGCCGGATTTCACCGGGAACATGCAGCCGTAGTAATGGCGGTCGAAATAGTCGCGGGCGCTGCCCCAGATGAAGGCCACGGCGTCGCCCTGATCGTCCAGATGCATGTGCCCGGTGTAGCCCTCGTTGGCCAGTTCAGCCATGGTGCCGACGCGGTCGCCGAAGTAGCGGGCGAAGGCGCTGGCGTTGTCGGCGGTGATCTTCACCACCCGCAGCGGCGGATAGGGTTTGAGGTTGTGTGGCGGCACCGGGCTGACCAGATCGCGCTCCATCCACAGCAGTTCCTGATGGGAAAACACGTAGTGCTTCCACACTTTACTGACGGTCGCCCGCAGGCCTTTTTGCCGGATGTTTTCACTGAGTTTGCTGAAAATACTCATCTCGTTGACTCCTGAACCTTGGCCAGGTGAACACCAAAAATTGTGTGTTTGCCAGGCCATTTCTCTAATCGGAATAAGGGTTCATGACGCGATCCAGCTCAGGGCGAACAGGGTTTCCCCTGGCAAATCAAAGCTGACGCGACCGTCGCGGCAGGCAAACGGCGCGTCGCGGCTGCGGTTGTCGGCGCCGAAGTAGCGCAATGCGCCGTTGTTCAGCGGGCACTTGGCGCCGCTCAAATCGACACGCTGCATGCGCGTGCCTTTGTTCACTCCGAGCAGGCCATGCTGTTTGTCGTCAGCCATCGCCAGCACATCGACTTCAAATGCATCGTTCTCCAGCCACAGCACCTGATGCAGCCAGTGCTGCGCGATGAACTGTTGCGCCAGACCGACCGGTTTCAGCTCGAAACGATCATCCCCCAGCACCCGCAACATGCCTTTGGGGTACTGCGGCTCGTCGGCGGCCTGAAACCAGCTGAGCATGCTCAGCAAGCCATCCTGCGAGGCATTGATCACCACCGAGGCCCACCACAGCGAGGCGTAATGGGTTTCCTGGTCGTAGGGGCTCAGGTTTGAACCGCTGGACATATTGGTCTGATCCAGCAGCAGCGCTTTGCGCGGTTGCCCCTTGGCGTCGAGGCCGACCAGTTCGGCGGCGCGGCGCACGCTGTCGCGATAGACCCGGGTGGCGAGCAGGTCGCGGATCATCCATTCGTGCCAGGCCAAGGCATCGATCTGAGTGCCGGATTCGGCCAGCAGACGCCGCGCCCAGTCGATGCCACGCTTGTCCGCCGCGTTGTCGGCGAACGGCCCGTTGACCAGCCGCGAACTGGCCGGCATGGCGATGCGCACGCCAGCCTTGGCATTCGCCGGATTGATGCGCACTTGTCGCGCCATGCTGGTGAAGATCGCTTGATACTGCGCGTAGCTCGAATAGTTGAGATTCGGCTCGTCGGCAAAACCGATGTAGTGCGTGCCTTTGCCGCCCAGTTCGCGGGTGCCGGCGAGCCACGCGTCGAGGCCACTGTTGCTTTGCACGTCGGCGCGCAAATCGGCTTGGCGCTGACTGCCAGCGAGCAAAGTGATGTCCTGCTTGATGCCGAAACGATCCTGATAAACCTTGCGGAATGCGTCTTCGAAATGTGGGTTTCTCGCCATCACATCGACAAAGCTGTAGTAACTCGCCGCCGTCGGTTTCAGTGCATCGAGTGCAGCGTGACTGGCGGGTGGCGGCAGCACGTAGGGCAGGGCGATGCCCAGATCCGGTGTGCGTCCGAGGACTTTGTCGTGCAGGGTCAAACGGGTTTGCCCGGCATCTTCACGCAGAGGCTGGAGCTGCTGCGGATTCTGTGCGAACAGATTGGCCGTGCCGTCGAGCCAGAACGCGGCTTTGCCGTTGCCTTGCAGACGCAGGCGCCAGACTTGCTCGCGCTCGCTGACCGGTAATGCGACCTGATCGAACTGCCAGTAGGCGCGATAAGGTTTGAGTGCCAGCGTCAACGCTTGCCCGTCACCCACGCGTTGCGCCTGCAAAGCGCTGACACCGCCGTGGAATTTGCCGGCAAGCACTGCGTGTTCCCCCGGCGCGACTTTGAAGTACAACTCGTCGCCGTTGTGGGTTTGCGCACTGAAATGCACCTTGGCCGGGGCGAACAGCGCTACGGTGTTTTCGTCGTGTTCGACGCGGTAATTGCGAAAGCTGTAGCCGGGGATTTCCAGGCGATAACTGGCCGCGCCCGGTAGCAACACCCAGCTCTGGCTGCCACGAACTTCACTGGCCTTTATGAACCGGTCACCCTGCAATTTGCCTTGGCCGTCGATCAGGTACAGATGCTCTTCATTAGCATCGGCCTGCCACGCCGGAGTCCAGCGCACGGTCACCGTGTCGGGGCGACTGGCTTGCAGATACAGGCTGCCGTCACGAATTTCGCCCCAACGCATCGAAGCCGCCGTCGCGTCCAGCGACAGGCCGAGGCCGATTAGCAGGAACAGGCCTTTCATGCAGCCTTCCGGCGTTGCAACATCAGCCACATCGGCGCGAAATCGCTGGGCAGAATGATCAGGGTTTGCCAGAACGGTACGTGGCTCAAGCGGCAATAAAGCACCAGCATGGCGATGGTCACCGCCAGATAGGCAATCGACGACGCCGCCGCTGCGCCGACGATGCCGTAAGCCGGGATCATCACCAGATTCAGCGCCAGATTGAGCAGGGCGCCAAGACCCATCAGCAGCGACACCGCGCCGGGACGGTTCTTGCCCAGCAAGTCCAGACGCAGAATGCTTGCGTAGCACAAGCCCAGCAGCCCCGGCAGCAACGCGAGCAGCGCCGGATACGCGGGTTGATAAGCCACGCCGAACAAGGTCACGATCAGCCAGTTACCGATCAGCGCCATGCTCAGACAGGCGCCGAGCATCACCGTGGCGGTCAGGCGCAGCGCCAGTGGCGTGACCTTGTCCATGCCTTCGTCCTGTTGCAGCAGGCGTTTCATCAGCGGCGTGGTCACCGCTTCCGGGACGATCAGCAACAGTTCGGCGGCAGCGCTGGCCATCGCGTAATGACCGAGCGCGGTGCTGCCGAGCAGGGCGCCGATGAACAGGTAATCCGAGCGCAGAATCACTTGTTGAAACAGCAAGTCCGGATGGCTGCGGGCGCTGTAGCGCAGCAGTTCTTTCTGGCCGGCGCGATCCCATTGCAGGTGCAACGGTTGTGCGCGTTTGAGCCAGACCCAACCGGCCAGCACCACCAAACTGATACCGGCCAGCCAACTGATCAGCGCCGCTTCGAGGGCGGCGCTTTTCCACATCCAGAACAGCGCGAGAAACAGCAGCAGCGGCGCCAGCGACTCGACCAGACGCAAGGCATTGAACGCGACCACGCCGCCCGAGGCGTTGTGCAAAGTCAGCAGGCCGCTTTTGAGTACGGTCAGCGGTACCGCCAGCAGCAACAGCCAGGCGAGCAGACCGAGTTGCACGGTGACGTCCAGTTCGCTGCCGAATTCGCGCACCAGCGCCACCACCAGCAAGGTCAACAACGCTGCCAGTAAACAACCAAACACCAGCACCTGACTGAGCAGTAAACCCATCGGCCGCTGCTTGGCCGCCTGATAACCGACCGCCGAATTCAACCCGCCGCTGGTGGCGGCGCTGATCAAATCCGGCAGAGTGCTGAGCAGCGCAAACAGGCCGCGTTCGCTCGGCCCGAGAATGCGCGCCAGCAGCACGTTGCGCAGCAAACGCAGGGCGATCATCGCCAGTTTGGTGCCCATACTCAGCGCCAGGTGTTTCAGGTAACTGCTGCGACTCATGGCCGCGCGCCGCGAAAAATCCGCCACGACAGCAGTTCCGGATTGCGCGCCGTACGCTGGCTGACGCCAAAGCGCGGCAGGTTCAGCGGATCGCCTTCGCCGCGATAAATGCCGGTGCCGGTGCCCAGCGCAAACGGGTAGTCATGCTCGGCGATCTGCTTGCGCACGCGTTCGTCGTTGTCACCGTTGGGGTAGCAATACACCGGCAGCGGCCGGTTGCAGCCGTTGTACAGCGCATCGCGGCTGCGGCTGATTTCTTCGTGCAGGCGCACGTCATCGAGACCGGTAAGAATTGCGTGACTGGCGCCATGCGGGCCGAACCGCACCAGCCCGGATGACTCCAGCGAGCGCACCTGATGCCAGTCCAGCGCTTGCGGTTGCGATTCTGGCGGGCATTCGCCGGTCAGGCGGTCGAGCATCGCCGGTTCAAGTTCTTTCAGGGATTGCAGGTAATGCAGCAGCGACAGGCTGCGCCGATCGGTATCGATATCGTCCAGCAGCACCGGCAGTGGATGACCGATGGCGTGCAGGCATTCGATCAAATGCATCCGCGCTTTTTCGCCGTGGCTGCCCCACAGGGTTTCGCCGAGGCTTTCCCACCAGAAGCGCTGGCGACTGCCAATGAAATCGGTAGAGAGGAAAATGCTCGCCGGCACCTGATGCTTTTGCAGCAGCGGGAAGGCGTTTTCCGCGTTATCGCGCCAGCCATCATCGAAGGTCAGCGCGACCTGCGGCCGTTCGCTGCGCAACGAGTTCGGCTGGAGGATTTCCATCAGCGGTACGCAATCGAAATGCCGGCGTAACCACACCAGTAAGTGCTCGAATGCCTTGGGCCCGACGCACAGTTCATTGCGATGCGGCAGGTCGGCGGCGCGATCATTGGCCAGCACCCGGTGCAGCATCAGAATCACCCCGGCGCCTTGCAATTGATTTCGGCCTACGGGCGAGTTGAGGTAAAGCCAGCCACTGGTGCGTTTTATCAGTTGTTTGATCGCCATGGCATGTGTCCTCTCAACGGTTCTGTTCAGGATTCCACTGGGCATATCGATGACCGCGCAGGAACTGCCACAGGCCGACACTCATCCCGGCAAGGGTGACCAGCAGAAATGCAGCGAAGCGGAACGGTTTGGGCAAGCGGTGTTGCGAATCCAGCAGCCCGACAATTGCCACGGCGTACCCGAACAATTGCGCGATCAGACTGAGTCGATAGAAACCATGCTCGTTCCACAGCCAGAAGTTGCTCAGCAGCAACGGCAGCAGCAGGATCGGCGCCAGACGCCGGATCAGCTTGTGGCTGATCAGCGCCAGGGAATACAGGCCATGTTTCAGCGGGTTGAGTAGCTCGCTGCGCTGGGCGAGGCTTTGCAGACCACCGACGGTGACGCGCTGGCGGCGACGGAACTGTTTGTCGGCCTCATCGACGCCGTGGTCGATCACTTGCGCCTCGGGCACATAGACGATGCGTTTGTGAGCTATCGGTGCGCAGGTGCTGAGAAAGAAGTCGTCGTTGACCTCCGCCGGCACGTTCTGGAACAACTCGCGGCGCAGGGCGAGCAAGGCACCGTCGGCGGAGACCATGCACCCGGTGCGATTTTCCACCCGGCGCAGCCAGCCTTCGTAATGCCGATACAGACTGTCGCCGACGCTCAAACCACCGCCAGTCACCGGGATCACCATGTGCCCTGCACACGCACCGACCTGCGGGTCGCTCAGCGGCGCGAGCAGGTAGCCAAGGGTGTCCCGCGACCATTGGTTATCAGCGTCGGTGAACACCAGAATGTCGCCAGTGCTCAGCGCTGTCCCGGCATTCAATGTCGCGGCTTTGCCCTGGCGCGGCAGGTCGAGCACGGTGATGCGCGGGTCGATGACTTTGTGCGCGCAAGCCACGGTGTCGTCGGTCGAACCGTCGCTGGCGAGGATGATCTGCAAACTGGCGGCCTGATAATCCTGGGCCAGCAGCGTGCGCAACTTATGCTCGATGTGCCGCGCCTCGTTGTGCGCGGCGATCACGATGCTGATGTTCAGCGGCGGTGCCGGCGTGTGCCGCCAGGCCGGGAACAACGGCGCCAGCACTGTCAGCAGCAGCGGGTAGCCAAGGTAGGCGTACACCGGCAGCAACAGGCAGGTCCAGAAAATGAATTCAGCCACGGGCAGGCCTCCTGGCGTTCCAATGACACAGACTGAGAATGAACGCGGCTCCGGCCAGGTGCAGGCGTATCCAGTGCAGACCCCAGAGTTGCAGGGTCAGGGCGAGATTATGGTGACGCGAACTCTGACGCACGCTGAGCACCAGCGCCGGGATCAGGGTCAGCGACACCATGATCGCCGCGTGATGCGGGAAACCGTTGAGCAGTGCGGAAATCGCCATCAGGTCCAGCAGCCATGCCGCCAGCGACAACATCGGAAAGCGCAGCAGGCGCAGGCTGAAACCATGGGTACGGAGCAATTGCAGGTGGCTGCCCTGACGCCACATTTCCTTGCCCATCCACTCGCGCCAGTTCATTTCGTAACCCCAGTGCAGGGCGACGTTGTTGTTGATCGACAGCAAGCGCGCACCTTGTTCATGCAGACGCAGGGTGAACTCCTTGTCCTCGCCGGTACGCAGGGTTTCGTTGAAACCTCCGACCTTGTCGAACCAGGTGCGGCGCATCAGCAGATTGGCGCTCGGCAACCAGTCCACTGCGTGTGAGGTCTGCGAGGAAACACGCAACGTGCGGCGCTGCCAGGCGCTGGCAAACCACGGCGCTTCGGCCGGGGTGTGCAAGTCCAGCGCGAACAAATCGGCCTTGCCACTGGCCTCCAGATCGAACAACGGTTGCAGCCAGTCTTCCGGCATCTCGACATCGGCATCGATGAACGCCAGCCAGTCACCGCTCGCCAGCAGACTGCCGCGATTGCGCAAGGCACCGATCAGCAATCCCGGTAACACCAGCACTTGCGCACCGAACTGCCGGGCGATGTGCGGGCCATCGTCGGTCGAGCCATTGTCGACCACGATCAGTTCGCACTCGACGTTCGCTGCATGCGCGGCTTTTTGCGCAGCGAGCAAGGTACGGCCAATGTGCCGGGCTTCGTTGAACATCGGGATGACAATGCTGATGCGGCTCATGCTCTGGCCTCCAGTTTCGGCGCTTGCTCAGCCTTGAGGCGCAGGACGCTGGTCAGCGCTAGCATGATCCACACGTATTTCTGGTTCGGCGCGCTGAGGAACATCAGGAACAGCGTCAGTGACAGGAAGCTCACGCCGAGGTGGGTCATCAGGTCGGCCTGATGCCAGTCGCGGCGCTGCATCCATTCGCGGCGGGCGCGGATCAGGTTGTACAGGCCCAGCGTCAGCATGCCGACAAACATCAGGCCGGCCGGAATCCCCAGTTCGCTGAAGATTTCCAGATAGGTGTTGTGGGCGCGGCGGTACAGGTCACCGATCTTGCGGTTGGCGGAAAACGCCTTGGCGTAACCGGTGGTCGCGTAGTGCAGCGGGAAGGTGCCGGGGCCGGAACCGAGCAACGGGTTCTCGCGGATCATCTGGCTGCCGACCACGATGTACGAAGCGCGACGGCCGAGGGATTCATCATCGTGGCCCTTGGCGCCGGCGCTCAATACGCTCAATGACTGGATGCGCGCGATGTAACCGGCGGGCATTGCGTAGATCGCCAGCGGGATGACGATGGCGGCGCCGAGCATGGCGAAACCCAGATGCCGTGGCCGAATGTGCGCAAGCTGCGTCCGATAATGCCAGCAACCGATCAACAGACTCAGTGCCAGCACCACCAGCCCGGAGCGCGATTCGGTTTTGGTCATGCCGCCGAGCAGCAGCAGGCAGCAACCGCCCCAGAACAACCGGTGCAGCAGGTTCGGGCTGCGAATCACCAGCAGCAGGCCCATCGGCACCGCAAAAGCGATCAGCAGGGCGAAGGCGTTAGGGTCTTCGAGCAGGCCGGCGGCGCGCCCCTGATCCTGGAATTTGGTCGAGAACATCGCCATGGCGCAGGTGGCGCTGACGCTCAGGGTCACCAGTCGGGTGAATAGATCAAGGTTGAGATCGCGGCCGATCAACAGCGTGATGACGAACAGGATCAGGCCGACGCTGAGTTCACGCAAATGCCCTAGCGACATGCCCATGTCATCGGTGTTCAGCAGGCTGAGAAAGTACAGGGTCATGAAAACGATCAGATAACGCCAGAGGTTGCTGCGCAGACGTTCGGACGGAATCTGATGCAGCGCCAGTTGCAGCATCAGGATCACCGCCAGCGAGGCGCCGAGCAGTTTGCTGCCCGACAGCGAACTGTCTTTGAAAAACCCCTCGAACGGCACCAGCGCAGCAATCCCGAGCAGGCCCCAGGTCGGTTTGCGGTAAAGCACCGCGACACCCACCAGCCCGAGCACCGCGCCCGGCGCCAGATACGGGTAAGGGCTGGCCAGTAAACCGACGCAGACCAGAGCGAGCAGACTGACGATCGAGAGCGGGAAAATCATGCGCGTGCCTCCCGTGCCGTGCGGATGTACAGCTGCGACCAGCGTTCGGCGAGGGCCTTGAGGTCGTAGCGATCCAGTTGCGTGCGTTTTGCGTTGTCGCGCAGCTGCCGGGCCAGGTTCGGCTCGGTCAGCAGAGTCGTCAGTTGGCGGGCGAGGGCGGCGCTGTCGGCCGGTGTCGCGAGCAGACCGCTTTGCCGGTGTTGCAGCACATCGGGAATCCCGCCGACACCAAACGCCACGACCGGAACGCCGGCCTGCATTGCTTCGAGCAAAATCATCGGTGTGCCTTCGGTGCGCGAGCTGATCACCAGCGCATCCAGTTGCCGCCACCACGGTTGCATGTCGGTCTGATAACCCGGCAGACGAATCCGTTGTTGCAGACCTGCGGCGTTGATCCGCGCCTGCAATGCCTCGTGTTCAGGGCCATCGCCGAGCATCACCGCATCCAGTTGCGGGTGCTGATGACACAGCGGGATCAGTGCATCGAGAAACAGATCCGGGCCTTTTTCGCTGCTCAGGCGTCCGACGTAACCGGCGAGCCAGCGTTGCCGGTCAAGATCAGGAATCATCGCTGCGGCAGCCGGTAAACCGTTGGGAATCACTTGCAGCTTTTCCGCCCGCACACTGGCCTGACGGTGCAGCACGGCAATACTCTCGGCCACGCACACCACCCGATCCACCGAAGCGGTGCGGCACAGTTGCAGGCTGAGCCAGGTGTAGAACTTCTGCTTGCGGCTACGCGGGGTGAAACCGTGTTGGGTGATGACCAGCGGCAGGCGCAACAACGTCGCGCCAACCCAGCCGAACAGCAGCCCTTTGAAATTGTGGGTGTTGATCAGCGGATGCTCGCTGCGGCGTTGACGCAAGTGCCGCAGCAAGCCCCCCAGACCTGCACAACCGTGAGCGTCCACCCCGGCGTCGCGAAAGCGCGCGATCAGTTCGGCTGGCGCGTCGAGAAACAGCACCTGATGCTGTCCCGGCGTCGCCAGACAATGATCCAGCAACATCCGCTCGGCCCCATAGAAGCCGCCGCTGCTGAGCAAATGAATGATCGGCAGCGCGGCGTTCGGGGAGGACGCGGTGTTCAATTGCGCACCCAGTGCACGAAGCTCGGCACGGTCCAGTTTTTGTGCGGATTACCCGGTTGCGCGTTCTGATCGTTGATCACCAGCAACACCGGCAAGCCCAGTTCATGGGTGATTTGCGCCGGATGTTTGAAACGGTGATCGAAGAACTCACGCACGTAGACAAAGGCAATCGCCAACAACAGACCGGTGAACAAGCCGAACGGAATGATCAACATCGGTTTCGGGAACGCAGGCTCGGTCGGTTCGAACGGCGGGCTGAGCACCCGGGCGTTCGACAGGTCGTCGTTCAGCGCGCCAGTGGTGCTGCTTTCGGCGAAACGCTGGGCGTAGGTCGAGAACGCTGCATGCATCGCATCGATCTCGGTGTCCATCTGCCGCAGCTTGCTTTGGGTTTGCTGCAAGGTGTGGATGCGGTTTTTGAAGTCGGTGATGCGTGCGGTTTTCTGATCGATCACCTGTTGCACCACGGCCAGGTCGTTGGTGCGTTCCTGAATGCGGTTGGCCACCACTTTGAGGAATTGCTGACGGGTGCGAGCGATTTGCTCGCGGGTCAACAGCATCGGCTCACTGCCGGGCTGGAACACCGCCAGGTCGTTCATGTAGCGGCTGACCTGTGTGGTCAGTTGCTCGCCGAGCTGTTTGATCTCCCGATCTTCGAACGCCACGTTGTCGACGGTGGTGGTGAAGGTGTAGGGGAAGGTGTAGTCGTTGAGCTTGTTACTGCTCGCGGCAGCGAGACTGGTTTTCAGGTATTCGAGCCAGCGCTGGCTCTGCAACAGGCGATCCTGATACAGGTTCAGTGCTTGTTCTTCGGTGTTGATCGCGTTCAGGCGGAAGGTGATTTCCTCCTTCGGATCGGACGACGCGACACTTTCCAGCAACGCCTGGCGGTTACCTTCCAGACCATCGAGGCGCACCTGATACAGGTGTTTTTTCGATTCGTAGAACGATTGCGGCAGGTCGATCGATTGCAGCGCCTGACGGCTGAACAGATAGTTTTGCAGCAGGGCGGCGACAAACGTCGTGCCTTGATGCGGGTCAGGGAAGCTGTAGACGATCGAGATCACGTTGGAGCCGGGCAGGGTCTCGATTTTCAGGCTGTCGATGGCCTGTTGGGTCAGGGCGTCGAGCGCGGTGTCGCGCACCGGATCGGTTTGCAGCCCCAAGGCATTACGCACTGGATTGATCACGTATTGGCGCAGCGGCGAAGTGACGTAGCGCTTGAACGGATCGCCGACCAGTCGGGCGAACATCCCGGCGGGCGGGGTGTACTCGCCCTTGTCGCGCAGTTCGCTGATGGTCTGGCGGATCAGTGCCGGCGAGCGGAGGATATTGCTCTCGGTTTCCATGTCCGCCAGTGACGGCGGAATGAACGTGGCGTTATCGACCGTCAGTGACGTGGTGGCGTCACCCTGGGAGAGTTTTTTCGACTGCACGATCACCTGCGCGGTGATATCGAAGCTCTGTTTCAGCACCAATGGGAGCAACAGTGCGATGACTGCAAAGATCAGGAAGACACGCTTCACCAGTTGCTTGTTGGCGAAGAAGATCCTGAAGAACTCATGCAGGTAGTTTTCCTTTGGATTCATGGTCGGTCACCTGAGAGTCGGTTAGTTGCTGTTGTTGTCGCTTTTGTTGTCGAGGCGGTAGCTGAAACTCATGCCCACGCCCTGAAACAGCACCACGTCGGCCAATTGCCGGGCGAGTTCGCCGGCGCTGGCCAGTTTGGTTTTCGGCACGTAGAGCATGTCGTCCGGTTGCAGGTAGGCGATTTGCGACGCGTCGCCGGCCAGCGCTTTTTCGACGTCGTAGTGCACGGCCTGCACCTGATTGCCGTTGCGGCGCATGATCACCACCGAATCGAGGCGTGCCTTGATGTTGGTGCCACGGGCCAGGGTCAGCGCTTCAAGCACCGAGACCGGGCGGCGGATCGGGTAGGAACCTGGCTGGCCGACTTCGCCCAGCACGTAGATTTCGTTGCCGGCGGTGGATTTGAGCAGCACATCGACGCTCATCCGCCCCGGCAGGGCCGCGTATTTCTTGTTGAGGAAGGTTTCGAGTTGATTGACGGTCATGCCTTGCAGCGGCACGGCGCCGATTTCCGGGAAACTCGCATAGCCGTCGGTGCCGACGGTGATCTCGCGGCTCATGCCGGTGGCCGGGTGGTTCAGCGCGCTTTTCAGGTTCTGTTCATTGGTCAGCGGGCTGATGATCTGCACCGTCAACTGATTGCGGTTGGGCTGAAACAGTTGCTTGCGCTGATAGGCCCGCTGGATTTCGTCGCGTGCCTCGTCACTGGTCAGCCCGGCGATTTTCACCGAGGTGTTGGCGCCCGGCAGATTGATGGTGCCGTCCGGCAACACCAGTTGATTGCCGTTGAGCTGGCTGGCGGCGGTGAAGTTCAGGCCGATCTGGTCACCCGACTGCACGCGATAAGCATCCGAACCGCTGGTGCTGATGTGGAAGATCACGTCCAGCACATCCTGCGGGCGCAGGGTCTGCTCGATCTTCGGCATGTCGGTGGCTTGAGCGTTGGCCGGAGCGGCGGTGAGGATATTCACCGGCATGTTTTGAGTTTCAGAAGTGCTGGAGCAACCTGCAAGCGGCAGCATCAGCAGAACCAGTATCTTGGCGTTCATGGCGTCGTCCCTCGCGTTTGCTTACAGGTTTTTGTAGAGCCATTTCGGCATGTAGTACATGCGCCGGTTGAACACGCTGCCGACCACTTTTGCCCCGGCCTGAGTCAGCCGTTGCACGGCGGCCTGGGCGACTTCCCAGCGGGTGTCTTCGGCGCGAACCACGAACACCACGCCATCGACCTGGGTGCTCAGCACCAGCGTGTCGGCGGCGGAATACACCGCGTCGCCGTCGATCACCACAAAGCGATACTGGCTACCCAACTGGTCGAGCAACGGGCTCAGGCGCTCGGCAGTCAGGTGTTCGGTGGTGCGAATCGGCCGGCCATTGGGCAGTACGTGGAACGGCAGGCTCGACACCTGCACCACGCAGTCCTGCAACAGCGGTGGGCTGTCCGGGTTGAACAGCAGGTCACGCAGGCCGCGCTCCTTGCTCAGGTTCAACTGCTGGGTGAGGTTGTTCGCCGACTGGCTGGCGTCCACCAGCAGCACTTGGCCGCTGCTCATTTGCGCCAGTTGGCTGGCCAGCGCCAGAGCGCTGGTGGTGGTGCCGGCGCCAGGGTTGGCGGCGGTCAGAAACAGAATCCGCAGATCCAGATCCAGCACGGTCGAGGTCAGGTTCGACTCGCTGGGGCTAGCGATGCTCAGGCTTTTGTTGGTTGAACCGTCCATTAGCTTGCTCCGTGGCCGCTGAATACTTTGAAGGGGGTTTTCAACAGGATCTTCAGATCAAGCAAAAGGCTTTGCTCGGCGATGTAGCTGAGGTCCAACTCAACGCGCTGGTCGAAGTCGATATTGCTGCGCCCGGATATCTGCCAGAGGCCGGTCATGCCGGGGTAGATACTCAGACGTGCAAGGTGGTTGTCCTTGTAGCGATAGGCGTTGAACGAGGTCGGACGCGGGCCGACCAGGCGCATGTCGCCGGTCACTACGTTGAACAGATTGGGCAATTCATCGAGGCTGGTACGCCGCAGAAAACCACCGATACCGGTGATGCGCGGGTCCTTGTCGATTTTGAAGTCGATGGCATCGGCCCCGTGCTTGTTGAGGTGACGCAGCGACTCTTTGAGTTCTTCGGCGTTGCTGACCATGGTGCGGAACTTGAACATGCCGAACTTGCGGCCGCGATAGCCGGTGCGTTTCTGCACGAACATCACCGGGCCCTGGCTGGTGAACTTGATCGCCAGTGCCAAGCCCAGCAACAGCGGCGAGAACACCAGCAG
Organism: Pseudomonas sp. NPDC087346; assembly: GCF_044744235.1. Taxonomy (NCBI): domain Bacteria; kingdom Pseudomonadati; phylum Pseudomonadota; class Gammaproteobacteria; order Pseudomonadales; family Pseudomonadaceae; genus Pseudomonas; species Pseudomonas sp. NPDC087346. Next base: position 73,284 of record NZ_JBIUXX010000009.1, on the reverse strand, counting down.
AATCAGCAGTGCGCCGATGCAGGCCACGACCCGGTTGGTGCGCGACAGTGTCCATGGCCGGCCACCATCGCGACCAGTGAACCAGCCACGACCCTGACGATGGATCGCTGCGTCCAGACGCATGCGCTGCTCCGGGTCCATGCGCTTGTCGCGCTGCAGGTGTTGGATCGGTACACCTTTCTCATGTCCAGTCATGGAGTCCTCCGCTGATGTTCAGCCGCGAGCGGCGCGTGGGCGATAGGCAGTGGGGTAGTAGTCGCGGAACCAGGCAATAAAGCGCCCGAGTCCCTCGTCCAGTTCGATTCGCGGTTCGAATCCGGTGGCCTGGGCCAGATCGTCGGTCTCGGCACAGGTATTGAGTACATCGCCCGGTTGCATCGGCAGCAGCTCGACAATGGCTTTCTGGCCGAGGTGTTTTTCCATCAGCGCCAGATAGGCTTTCAGCTCCACCGGATGGTGACCGCCAATGTTGAACAGGCACCACGGGGCCATGCTGCTGCCCGCGTCGGGATGTTCGCGATCCCATTCCGGGTGCGCGTGCGGCGGATGGTCGGTGAGACGCGCGATGCTCTCGACGATGTCGTCGATGTAGGTGAAATCACGCTGGTGTTCGCCATAGTTGAACAGCTTCAACGGCGTGCCATCGGTGATCGCCCGGGCGAACTGGATCGGCGACATGTCCGGCCGGCCCCATGGTCCGTACACGGTAAAAAAACGCAGGCCAGTGCTGGGAATGCCGAACAGATGGCTGTAGCTGTGGGCCATCAGCTCGTTGGCTTTTTTGGTTGCGGCGTACAGCGACAGCGGATGATTTACCCCGTCATGTACCGAGTACGGTATGTGCTGGTTGGCGCCGTACACCGAACTCGACGAGGCGTAGATCAAGTGCTCGACCGGGTGATGCCGGCAGCTTTCAAGAATGTTCAGGAAACCGCTGAGATTGCTGTCCAGATAGGCCCGTGGATTTTCCAGCGAATAACGCACCCCGGCCTGCGCCGCAAGGTGGATAACCACCTCTGGTTGTTCGCGGACAAACAGTGCGTCGATGGCCGGCGCGTCGGCCAGATCGATGTTGGCGAGGTGAAAGTCACCGACCTGATCACGTACCCAGTCCACGCGATCACGTTTGAGCTGCGGGTCGTAGTAGGCGTTGAAATTATCCAGACCGACCACCGTGTGTCCGTCACGCATCAGTCGCAACACGCAATGTGCGCCAATGAATCCGGCCGCGCCGGTGACCAGGATTTTCATGGCCGCAACCCTTCAGGAGCAATATGACGCAGACCGATACCGGTGTAATGCAGGCCGGCGGCAGCCACGTGTTCAGGGTTGTAGAGGTTGCGGCCGTCGACGATCACCTTCGAGCGCAGCTTGCTCGCCAGTAACTCGAAATCCACCACGCGGAAGTTTTTCCATTCGGTGCAGATCACCAGCGCGTCGGCGTCTTCCAGCGTGTCATCGCGGGTCGCGCACAGGTGCAGGTCGTTGCGGTAGCCATAAATACGCCGGCATTCGGACATCGCTTCCGGGTCGTAAGCCTGGACGCTGGCGCCTTCGGCCCACAGCGCATCCATCAAATAACGGCTAGGGGCTTCGCGCATGTCGTCGGTGTTGGGTTTGAACGCCAGACCCCACACGGCAATCGACTTGCCAGCCAGGCCCTTGGGGAATTGCGCTTTGAGTTTGCTGAACAGAATGTGGCGCTGCGTGTCGTTGACCTCGGTGACGCTGCGCAGCAATTTCAACGGCATGCCGTTGTGTTCGGCGGTGTGCAGTAGGGCACGCAGATCCTTGGGGAAGCACGAACCACCAAAGCCGCAACCGGGATAGATAAAGTGATAACCGATGCGCGGATCGGAGCCGATGCCTTTACGCACCGCTTCGATGTCGGCGCCGAGCAATTCGGTAAGGTTGGCCAGTTCGTTCATGAAGCTGATGCGCGTGGCGAGCATCGCATTGGCGGCGTACTTGGTCAGTTCGGCGCTGCGGTTGTCCATGAACATCAGCTTTTCATGATTGCGGCAAAACGGCGCGTAAAGCTCACTCATCTGCTCGCGGGCCTCGTCGTCTAGGGTGCCGACGATGATTCGGTCCGGGCGCATGCAGTCGGCGAGGGCGCTGCCCTCCTTGAGAAATTCCGGGTTGGAGACCATCCGCACCTTGAGCGCGCTTTTGCCACGCCGTTGCAGTTCTTCATTGGCGGTGGCGGCGACTTGATCGGCGGTGCCGACCGGTACGGTGGACTTGATGATCAGCGTGCGATCTGCCTCCATGTGCGAGGCGATTTGCCGCGCCACATTCAACACGTGGCTGAGGTCAGCGGAGCCGTCCTCATCGGCGGGTGTGCCCACGGCGATGAAGATCAGTTCGGCGTGCTCTACCGCATCGCTGGCCTGGGTGCTGAACAACAAGCGGCCGGCCTTGATGTTTTCTTCCAAAGTGGCGGACAAGCCGGGTTCGCTGATAGGCGGTACAGCTTGTTGTAGTTGTTTAATCTTGTTCGAATCAATATCGATACATAAGACACGGTGTCCGACATCGGCAAGCGCCGCTGCTTGTATCAGGCCAACATAGCCCGTACCAAATACGCTCACGTCCATATTGGCGTGCCTCGTAAGACGGTGAAAAAGAATTAAAATCGAACTGTCAAAAGGGGTATAGCGCAGGGTGAGAAAAGCGTGTCAGCAAAATGACATGTTGCACCTGTATAACACCTCGAATTTTTCGGGCGATTGGCCATCAAGTGCTTGCTACGGCTCAATTTGTCCCGTGCTTGACGCTTTTTTCACATTCAGAAGAAAGCGATAAACGGTCGAACGCCGCGAAATTAAAGGCTTGTAGCGATTGGAGTGTGTCAGATTTGAGTCAACGGTTTTTTGACGCTTTCGATAAAAACCAGCCATTTCTTGCGCTTTGATGGCCGGGTGCTAGTGTCAGATTTTTACCGACAAATGATTGACCCCAATGCCGTTTCGAGCGACCGGAATTGCCATGTTTCGATATTCGAAAGAACTGCTTTTAGTTATTTATCTGCTGCTTTATTCCGAATATTACGTAGATCGGTTAAATGCTATCGGCATGGGCCCGGCTGTACTTCTTTTTGGCGCGATGTTTTTGGCGCTGACGATAGCGTTATATCTAACGGCCTATATCCGCCAGACACTCATTCGGCATTTATTCGCATTGGCGATGTTTGTTTCTGCGGTGTTTTTCGATGTATATACCCGCGTCACTGCCGATTACCTGAGTTACAGCAGTTTTGTTTCGCTGGTGTATTCCGGCGGCTTTATTCAGGAAGCCGCGTATCAGTACCGCGACGCGATCATTCACGGAGCGCTCACGGGCCTGTTGCTGTTGTTCGGCATCGGTCTGAAACCGCGTCATGCGCTTGTCGTGCCGAATGCGCTGCGTGTGGCGGCGCCGCTGTGTGGCGTATTGTTGCTTAGCGCGGTGTTGTTTTTGCGGGCGGGTGAGGGTGCGCGGGGCTTGCCGATCATGTACACGCCGCTGGCTTATCTGAACCTGTTCGCCTATGAAGCGCTGCACAACACCGTCGGCCCGCGTGAGCCGGTGACGCTGGCGCGCAACGGGCAAGCGGTCGGCCATGACATCGTGCTGATCATCGATGAAAGCATTTCCGGCAATTACCTGGACATCAACGCGCCGTTCGGTGTGCACAGCAATCTCAAAGAGGCGCACCCCGGCGTCGATATTTTCAATTACGGCTATGCCGCGTCGGTCGCCAATTGCAGCGCCGACACCAACGTCACCCTGCGCTACGGCGGCACCCGCACTGACTACATGCGCATCAACAGCACGCTACCGTCGATCTGGCAGTACGCGAAACAGGCCGGGTTGCGCACGGTGTATATCGACGCGCAGCGCACCGGCGGCAATCTGCAGAACCTGATGACCGATACCGAGAAAAAGGACATCGACGAGTTCGTCCAGTTTGACCAGACCAGCGTCCGCGACCGCGACATGGCAGCAGCGGCGAAGTTGATTGAGCTGCTCAACGACGATAAACCGGAGCTGGTGGTGATCAACAAGGTCGGCGCGCATTTTCCGGTACACGACAAATACCCCGATGCCTTCATGGCCTACCGTCCGACCCTGCCACGCGGGCAGTTCACCGAAGTGGCGGATACCGGCAAGCGCGACGGTTTCAACGGGCAGCCGGATGAATGGGTGCTGTACCGCAACGCCTACAAGAACACGGTGTTATGGAATGTCGGCGAGTTCTTTGCGCGGGTGTTTGCCCAGGCCAATCTGAACAATGCGCTGCTGATCTACACCTCCGACCATGGCCAGGATCTGCATGAACGCGGTAATCCCGGGCTCAATACGCATTGCGGCGGTGACCCGGTGGAAGAAGAGGGGCTGGTGCCGCTGGTGGTGATTTCCGGCAGTGAGCTGAAAACCCTGGACTGGCAGGCGCAACTGGCGACCAACAAGAACCGCTCCAGCCACTACAACATCTTCCCGACGCTGTTGCAGTTGATGGGGTATGACCTGACGGGGATCGAGGCGGTGTATGGCAAACCGTTGACGGTGCCGACGGCTGATGATTTCACCTTCAATTACCGCTTCAATGCACGGCTGGGGGCCAAGCCCGAGTGGAAGCATATTGATTTGAATACCATCGTTACGCCGGGTGAGGCGGGGTCCAATGTGGCGGTGGGGGAGTGAGGTTTGTAGTGGGCTCACTGGCCTTATCGCTTGCAGGCAAGCTCCCACAGTTGAAGCGGGTACGATGCCAATCCCTGTGGGAGCTTGCCTGCAAGCGATGAGGCCCGCTCAATCACCGCAACTTCTAAACCTTGATCCACCGAGCCCGATAAACCCCCGGCGCACACCCCAGCCACCGCAGACACGCCCGGTTGAAACTCTGCACATCGCTATAACCCAGCCGATCAGAAATCTGCACCAGTTCCAGTCCCCCCGCCTGCAACAGATCCTCGGCCCGATAGCGCCGATACTCATCCAGCAACTCTGAAAAACTCCAGCCCTGCGCTTTAAGCCGCCGCGCTGCCGTGCGTTCCACCAGATGTCGATCAGCGCAAAACTGCTTCCAGTCGGCACTCGCCAGATCCTCGATCAAGTAATCGCTGAGTTGCTCAAGTAATGTCGATTCGCAGTGGCTGCGGGTCTGTTCCAGCAACTCGACCAAGGTTTGCTCCAGCCCCTGATTGCCCGGAGTCAGCGGTGCTGTGAACAACTGCGGATCAAGTTGAATCGCCGGGTACTCCCGCGAACCGTGCACTGGCGCACGAAAGGCCTTTTCATGTTCTTCACTGCTCGGCGAAACCAGCGTCACCGCCAACACCGGATCACGCTCCAGACCACTGGCGAGCAACTTGCGCCGGAGCATGCTGCACAGGCTGACGAGGATGTAATCGGCAATCGGCGCGCATGCTTGCAAGCTGCCGGCGTCGAGCAGACGCAGTTCGATAGCATCACCGTCACGCACGATCTGCGCGCGGTAATGGCCGTTGAAGAACGGGAAAAAACGCACGAAATAATCGCAGGCGCTTTCCAGCGAGACCGCGACGTCGAACAGATAGGTCAAGCCATTGGTGGCGGTGGAAACGAAGCGCCGGCCCGCCGCGAGGCCGATAAACGGGTCGTCGGTCTGTTCCAGAGCAAACACCCAGAAGCGCCGCGACAGCACCAGTGGAATGCGCATGAACGGCGTGCGCAAGTCGAACAGACTGCGATGGAATTGCGCTTCGATGGCTTCGCGGCTGATACCTCGGGCGAGCAGTTCTTCGATGGCCGGCAGCAGGGTCGGCGCGTAAAAGGCGTTGGCGGGTGGCTGATCGCTTTTTGTCATTTGGGGCTCACCGCTTGTTCCGGGACACTGGTTAGGCTGGCCGACGTTAAGCGATTTGCCGGAGCAAGACCATGCTTGATTTACGCCAGCTCGACCTGAACCTGTTGCTTGCCTTCGATGCGATCTACCAGCAACGCAGCGTCACCCGTGCCGCGCAGGTGATGAGCCTGTCGCAACCGGCGATGAGCAATGCGCTGCGACGGCTGCGCGATTTGTGCGGCGATCCGTTGTTTATCAAGAGTCGGCTCGGAGTGACGCCGACGCTGGTGGCGCATCGGCTGGCCGACTATGTGCGCAACGCGCTGGAGTCGTTGCGTGAGGGTTTGCGCATGATCCCGGCGGCGCGGCAGAGTAATCCGTTGTTGCGCATCAGTTGTCTGGATTGCCTGCAACCGGTGCTGCTCGACGCACTGCTGGAGTCGCCGCATGCCGACTGGCAGGTGCGCTACTTTCAGCCACGTCGGCGCGACGCCTTGCAGGATCTGGCCAGTGGCAAACTCGACATCCTCATCGACATTGATCAGCCCTTGGCCGGACTCAATGGTTTGCACAAACGCAGTCTGCCGGCGGATCACTATGTGTTCGCCTATGGCGAAGCGTTGCAGGAACCACCGCGTACGTTGCAGGCGTATTTGCAGCAGCCGCAGATTCAGGTGTCGAGCCGGCGTGACGGTTTGAGCCCGGTGGATCTGCACCTCGGTCTGAAAGGCTTGCGCCGGACGATTGCGGTGAGCACGCAAAGCACGCTGGCGGCAAAATTGATCGCCGACCGCCAGCCGCTTGGTCTGAGCCTGCCGAGCCGGGTCGCCAGTGCGCTGGGTATGCGCCAGGCACCGTTGCCATTGGAGGACGCGGTTGAACTGAAACTGGCGCTGTATATCGAGGCCCGTTATCGCTTCGAACGCAGCCGCGAAGAAGCAATGCACTGCCTGCTGCGCGCCCTTGGTGACCCGCAAATTCCAGCCGCTACACCCGCGCTGTGGGAGCGAACTGCCTCGCGATAGGTGCAACAGACTTTCCTGGTTCGAGCGCAAAACCTGTAGGAGTGAGCCTGCTCGCGATAGCGGTTTGTCAGTCACCAACATAGTTGACTGGTCCGCCGCCATCGCGAGCAGGCTCACTCCTACAGGGTGTTATGTGTTGGCCAGCAGGCGTTGGTCGACTTTCAGGATCGCCTCAACCATCGCCAATGCCGCCGGAGTCATGGAGTAGCCGGCGCGGCTGACGATGCCGTAATGCAGTTGCAGGCCGGGGTCGTTGCGCGGGACGTCGATGAAGTCGAGCAGGCGGATCAGCCCCAGTTCGACCAGCTCGGTCACGGCTTCCAGCGTGGCGATTCCCACCGCATCGGAGTTCATCACCACCCGACGGATCGCGTCGAATTGTGCGCATTCGACGCTGGGGTTGAAGTCCGCTTCACCCTGCACATCGGCGAGGATTTTGCGGATCATCGGCGGAATCCGCGTGCCGACCACGGCGTAATCGAGCAGGGCGCGCAGAGGCAGATCCTCACGTCCGGCCAGCGGATGATCGATACGACAGAAAAACCGCCCCTGACGCGGGCGCAGCAGTTGCACCTGATACTGCGGATCACCGGTGAAGTAGCGCGCATCGGCCACCAGAAATTCAATCTGCTGCTCACGCAACCACAGCGCCAGTTGTTCCCAGTCACCAAGATGGAATCGGGTACGAATCGCCGGGTGCGCCTGAATAAACTCGGCCAGCGCTTCCGGCACCAGCAGTTGCGCCGGATACGGGCCGCTGCCGAATTGCAATTCGCCACCGGTCAAGCCGTTGTACTGCGTAAGTTCGTTATGCAGCGCCTGACTGCCGGCGAGCAGGCGTCGGGCGTGTTGCAGCACCAGCTCGCCCTGGCCGGTCAGGCGGAACTCGCGGCTGCTGCGTTCGACCAACGCGCAATCCAGGTCACGCTCCAGCGTCTGGATGCTGCGGCTGAACGCCGGTTGGCTGAGATTGATCGCCTCGGCAGCGCGGCCAAAGCTGCGGTAATCGGCGAGGGCCACTAAGTGGCGAAGCTGTCGCAAATCCATCATGCGTCTCCTGCATTCTGCGGATACTTTTAATGCATTTGATCGATATCACGTCGACTGGCATAAGTACACGCCTGTCTTCCAGTAGTCGCCGCCATGTCCACCCCCACATTCGCCTCCAGCGCTTTCACCCGGACGATTCTCAGCCACGCCGAGCAATCCGGTTTGTGCCCGCAAAACCTGCTGGCGCTGGCCGGAATCAGCCCGGCAGCGCTGATCGATCAGGATCGGCAGATCCCTGCGCATCAGGTCGAACAATTGTGGCGTGAATGCGAACAGGCCGGCGCTGCGCCAACCTTCGGCTGTGAGTTGGTGAACAGTCTGGCGACCACCTGCCTGCAAGGCCTGAACATTTTGCTGGATTCGGCACCGACCCTGCGTGCCAGCCTCGAATGCTTCGTCAACTTTGTACCGAGGGTGACCAATTACGTGGTCGCCGAGCTTCAGGAGGTCGGAGAGGTTGCGCACTTGCACCTTCGTCCAGTGCAAGGCCAGCCGCATCATTTCGGCCTCGATGCCGGGACAATCACCTTGGTGCGTAACATTGCCCGACGGCTTGGCAAAAGCCCCGGCGAAGTCTTTGCCAGCGTCAGTTTGTGCCCGCCGCAAGCCGCTGGAGACTGGCTGCGCGGCGTCGGCATCGACGTCGAGGAGGGCGCACATCCACGTCTGACACTGCATCGCTCTAGCCTTGACGAAGTGCTGCTCGGCGCCAATCCGTTTCTGCACCAGAGCATGTTGCGCCATTGGCAGACGGAGGTTTCGCCGGCCAATCGCAGCGACAGTCTGGAGTTGGCGCGGCACTGGCTGACCGCTGGCGATCAGCCGATCGAACGCATCGCCGAGCGCCTCGGTTATCGCCAGCCGAGCAACTTCATCCGCGCGTTCCGCAAGCAGTTCGGCATCACCCCGAAGCAGTTCAGGCTCAATCCGCTGTAAGTACGCTGATGATTGTTTTTTGTCGGTCATCGCTTGTGTGTGCCGGTCGCAGGTTGGGCACCGTGTCAGTGCTGAGCAAACCTGACCGGAGCCCAATAATGATAAAAAAAAGCTCGGTCGCGCCCACAGTCCTCAAGAGACTGAACCGGCGTGGCCACACCCGTACGCAACCCCTGACTCTGGCGATTCTCGCCGCACTGTCGAGCCCCGGCTATGCCACCAGTTTCGATCTCAACGAAGACTGGAGCCTGTCGACCAAAACCACCCTGACGCTGGGTAGCAGTTGGTCGACGCAAAACCCCGACAAAAGCCTGATGACCCGCGCCAACGCCTTGCAAGCCCAGGGCGTGCACGCCAACGGCAGCAGCGTCAGCGCCGATGACAACCGGCTGAATTTCGAGAAGGGCGATCCGATCTCGCAGAACTTCAAGGGCCTCACCGATTTCAGTCTCGACGGCCAGGGCCAGGGCGCGTTCATGCGCTTCAAATACTGGTACGACGCCGCCTATGAAGACGGTAACGGACGCTTCAAGAAATTCGACGATTCGGGCTGGGATGACCTGTCGAAATTCAAGGGCTTCAAGATGCTCGACGCCTATGTCTGGAAGGACTTCCAGATCGACGATCATCCGCTCAACGTCAAGGTCGGCAATCAGGTGTTGTCGTGGGGCGAATCGTTGCTGATCCAGAACGGCATCAACGTGATCAACCCGCTGGATATCTCCGCGTTCAACCGTCCTGGTGTGGAGATCAAGGAAGGGCAGTTGCCGGTGGAAATGGTCTCGTTCAGTTTCGGGATTTCCGACACGCTGAACCTTGAAGGTTTCTATCAGTACAACTGGCGCCCGAGCGTGCTCGATGGTTGCGGCACCTTTTTCGCCAGCAGCGATGCGATCCAGAAAGGTTGCGGGCCGTTGTACCTGAGCCAGGTGCAGACCGATCAGCAGATGCAGGCTGCCGGACTGTATGCGTCGCCAAGGGGCAATGAGTCGCCGTCGGATAACGGCCAGTTCGGTTTCGCCCTGCGCAACATGATCCCGGCCCTCAACGATGCCGAGGCGGCGATCTACTACATCAACTATCACTCGCGGTTGCCGTATTTCACCCTCGACGCGAGGAATGCCTCACTGCCCGGGACCTTCCCCGGTGGCATTCAGGCGCCGACTTATGCGGCGGCGTTTCCGGAAAACATTCACCTTTACGGGATCAGCCTCAACGGTGTCGAGCCGATCAGTGGGATCTCGCTGGCGGGCGAGTTGAGCTATCGACCGAACATGCCGCTGGCGATCAACGCGCCGGACATCAACGTCGCGGTGATTTCCGGCGCGGGCGGCAGTTCGTGGGTCGATCTACCACCGGGCTTCAACACCAATGGCGGCAGCCGCTATGACGGCTGGGTGCGCAAGGGCGTGTGGCAGATGACCGGCTCGGCCACTCAGGCCTTCGACAACATCCTCGGGGCCACCCGTTTGAGTCTGTTCGGCGAGGCCGGGGTGGTGCACATCGACGACCTTGGCGACGAGCGTCTCGGCCGCAACGCCGCGTTCGGTCGCAGTGCGCCAAGCAATGGCACGGCGTGCAACACCGTCGCCTCCGGGATCACCAATCAGTACTGCACCGACAAGGGGTTCGCCACCGATTGGTCGTGGGGTTATCGCCTGCGCGCCAGCCTCGAATACAGCGATGTGCTGCCGGGGATCAACCTGATTCCGGCGGTCAACTGGCGGCACGACGTCTCGGGTTATTCCTACGATCCGCAAGGTCCGTTCCAGGAAGGCCAGCAAGCCCTCGGCCTGAGCCTGACCGGCGTCTACATGAACGATTACAGCGTGGAACTGGCTTACAACGCGTTCTTCGGTTCCAACGATTACAGCACGCTCGACGACCGCGATTTTGCGTCCGTCAGCTTCAAGGCAGACTTCTAAGGAGAACCATCATGCGTATGCAACTGTGTGTGCTCGCGCTGGCTTGCAGCGTCGGTCTGGCTCAGGCCAAAGGTAACGATCCGGCACCGCTGGGCAAAACCCTGACGCCGATGGGCTCGGAAATGGCGGCCAACGCCGATGGCAGTATCCCGGCGTGGAGCGGCGGACTGACGAGCAGCGCCGGCACGGTCGACAGCAAGGGCAGTTACAGCGATCCGTACGCGGCGGAGAAGCCGCTGTTCACTGTCACCGCGAAGAACGTCGAGCAGTATCAGAAGTTTCTCAGCCCCGGCCAGATCGCTTTGTTCAAGCGCTATCCGGACAGCTACAAGATGAACATCTACCCGACGCACCGCAGCGCCAATCTGCCCAAGGACGTGCTCGAGCAGAGCCGCGCCAACGTCGCCAAGACCACGATGGCCGACGGCGGCAACGGTATGCACGACTACGTGCGAGGGATTCCGTTTCCACTGCCGACCGAAGGCCTTGAGGTGATGTGGAACCACATGACCCGCTATCGCGGCGGCAGTTACGAGCGCATCAGCAGTTCGGCACTAGTGCGGGAAAACGGTGCGACCAGCTATGTGCGCAACCAGTCGCTGATCAACTTCGCCGACACCGTGTCGGGCCTCGAACCGAACGCCAATATCTTGTTCCTGTTCAAGAGCCGAGTGCTTGAACCGGCGCGCTTGTCCGGCGAAGCGGTGCTGGTGCATGAGCCGATTGATCAGGTGGCTGAACCGCGTTCGGCCTGGCAGTACCTGCCGGGGCAACGCCGAGTGCGGCGGGCGCCGATGATCGCTTATGACAACAGTGCGCGTTACAGCAACGGTTTGATCACCGCCGACAACATCGACGGCTACAACGGTGCGCCGGATCGCTTCGACTGGAAACTGATCGGCAAGCAGGAGCTGTTCATTCCCTACAACAGCTACAAGATCGGCAGCCACGCGCTGAAGTACGACGAGGTGATCAAGCCGAACCACATCAATCAGGACCTGGCGCGCTACGAGAAGCACCGGGTGTGGGTGGTCGAAGCCACGCTCAAGCCTAACGCCCGGCACATCTACGCCAAGCGCCGGTTCTATGTGGACGAGGACAGCTGGCAGATCGCTCAGTCAGACCAGTACGACAGCCGTGGCGAACTGTGGCGCAGCGGCGAGTTGCACGCGATTCAGCAATACGATCATGGCTTCACCTACAACGTGCTGGAAACCTCGTACGACCTGATCGCCGGACGTTATTACGCCGGTGGCCTGGCCAACGAAGAAACCCAGCCGATGCGCGTCGGATTCGCGGCGAAGACCGATGACTACACCCCGTCGGACCTGCGCCGCTGGGCCAAATAACGCAGTTTTGAGCATCACTGCAGAACCCTGTGGGAGCGGGCTTGCCCGCGAAGGCGGCGTGTCAGGCGACAAGGATGCTGAATGTGCCGTCCTCTTCGCGGGCAAGCCCGCTTCCACAGGTTCTGTGGTGGATGCAAAGTTTTTTATTGCAGGAGAACTGCCATGCGCCACTGGATTTCCGCTATTGCTCTGGGCGTCAGCCTGGGCACCGTACACGCCGCCGACCTCGACCCGACCCAGGCCAAAGCCCTGGCGCAAGAGGCATACGTCTTCGCTTACGCCACTGTCGAACACGACAAAGTGCTGACTGCAATCGCCGCGAAACTGCCGTTCAACCGGCTCTATAGCGAACCGCGACTGCTCGGCCCGCAAGACAACAAAGTGGTCTCGCCAAACAACGACACCTTCTATTCCCGCGCCTTGCTCGATTTGCGCGCGGAGCCGATGGTGCTCGACGTGCCCGCCGTCGATGAACGCTATTACAGCTTCCAGTTGGTCGACCTGCGCACCGACAACCTCGACTACATCGGCACCCGCGCCACCGGCAATCAGGCCGGGCGTTATCTGATCGCCGGGCCGGACTGGAAGGGCGAGGTGCCGTCCGGGTTCAACGGTGTGATCCGCTCGCCAAGTCGCCTGGTGTTTCTGCTCGGCCGTACCGAAGTCAAAGGTGAGAGCGATCAGAAAGAAGCTGCGCGAGTCTTGATGGGCTACGCCTTGCAACCGCTGTCACGAGTAATCAACAGTCCGGCCCCGGTCGCGCTGCCAGCGCTGCAACTGCCGGCCTATCTGGATACCAAACAGGGTTCGGCGCAGGCGCTGTTCAGCACCTTCAATGCCTTGGCGCCGCTGCATCAGTGGACAGCCAGCGAACAGGAGAAACTCGCCCGATTCGCCGCCATTGGCGTCAAACCCGGCGCACCATTCGCACCTGCCGAACCTTTGCGTGAGGCGGTTGCGGCGGGTGCCGAGGCCGGGCGCGAACAAGTGCGCGCTGCATCCAGTCATTTATCGGTGGAGCAGGGGGGATGGTTCAAGTCACCGGGTAATCTCGGCAAATACGGCGACGATGACCTGACCCGTGCCGCCGCAGCCTGGCGCTATATCTACGTCAACGATCCGGCCGAAGCGGTGTATCCGTTGGCCCTGCACGATGTCGAAGGGCAAGTGCTCGATGGCCGCCAGGCTTATCGCCTGCATTTCCCGGCCGGGCAATTGCCACCGGTCAACGCGTTCTGGTCGCTGACGCTGTACGACGGCAAGACCCAGTTGCTGGCGAGCAATCCGATCCAGCGCTACGCCCTGGGTGATCGCAGCGCCAACCTGAGTTACGACGCCGATGGTGGTTTGACCCTGCTGTTGCAACCGGACGCACCGGCCCAGGCGCAACAAGGCAACTGGCTGCCGACGCCACAAGGTTCGTTCAACCTGCTTCTGCGCATGTATATGCCGAAAGCGGCAGCGCTGGATGGCAGTTATTCGATGCCGACTATTGCGAGGGTCGAGCCATGAACCTGACGTTCAGTCGCCGCCGGGTATTAGGCGGCATGGGAGTAGTGGGCGGCAGTCTGATGTTTCCGCGCTGGTTGCTGGCGGGCGATGCCGATGAGTTTCAGGCCATTGCGCAGGAGGCGTGGATCTATGCCTACCCGATGCTCATGCACTACCAGACCATGGAAAAGCAGGTGCTCAATCCCGCCGCGCCGGAGTACGTCGGCGGCTTCAATCGCTTCCGTCATTACAGCCAGCTCTACACCCCGGCCAACCGCGAAATCGTCACGCCAAACAACGACACACCGTACTCCTGGGCATGGCTCGATCTGCGCAGCGAACCGCAGGTGTTGAGCGTTCCGGCGGTGGATGCTGATCGATATTACGTGCATCAACTGGTCGATCAATACACGCACAATTTTGGCTACGTCGGTGTGCTCAGCACCGGGCGCGAGGCGGGGGATTATCTGATTGCCGGGCCGCACTGGCAGGGCACCGTGCCGAGCGGCATCAAAGCGGTGCTGCGCAGTGAAACCGAGATCGTCATGATCCTCGGCCGTACCGGTTTGAAAGGCCCGGATGACATGCCGGCAGTACGCGCATTGCAGGCGCAATACCGTTTGCAGGGTTTGCATGAATACACCGCCAGTGCCGCGCCAGCCGCTGCGGCAACGATTGCCTGGCCGACGTGGGATAGCAAGACCGGGTTGGGGCCTGCGTTCATTAGTGTGCTCAATCAGATTCTGGCGTTGTGCCCGACGCAACCAGCAGAGCAGGCGTTGCGTGAGCGGTTTGCGCGAATAGGCATCGTGCCGGGGCAGGCGTTCGAGGTTGCAGCGCTGACGGCTGAACAGCGTCAGTCGCTGATCGCCGGGATTCAACAGGCGCAAGCGCAATTGCAAGCAGCGGTGGGCCAGACCAGGACTACTCTCGGCTTGTTCGGCAATCGTCAAGCGATGCATGGCAATTACCTGAATCGGGCGGTCGCTGCGCTGATGGGGATCTATGGCAACAGTGTCGAGGAGGCGTTTTACACCGGCGCGCGTCTCGACAATCAGGGCCAGCCGTTGCAGGGCGGTCGAAGCTACCGTCTGCGTTTTGCACCGGGGCAATTACCGCCGGCCAGTGAGTTCTGGTCGCTGACGCTGTATGACTTGCCGGATCGGCAGTTGGTGGCTAATGCAATTGACCGGTATCGCTTGAGTAGCCGCGACAAATTGCAGGTGGATGCCGATGGCGGTTTGACGTTGTTGATACAGACGACAGCTCCGCAAGGCGAGCAAAGCAACTGGCTGCCAACACCACAGAGCGGCGTGTTTACCGTGATTCTGCGGCTGTACGGACCGGGGCGTGAGGTGGTTGAACAGAGATGGAAAATGCCGCTGGTCGAGGTGGTTTCGGCGTAGCTCTTACCGCCGCCATCGCCAGCAGGCTGGCTCCCACAGGTTTAGCGTAATCCCTGTGGGAGCCAGCCTGCTGGCGATGAAAGCGACGCGGTTTTCCCGCGTCATCCGTTCAAGGGGTAACGATATTGAACTGCGGCCCAAACGTATCGAGGCTGCCCATCAACTCCCCAAGCTTCTTGCCATTGCCCTGAATCTTGATCAAACCCTTCTGCATCGCTGTCGGGAAATCCAGTTGCTTGAGGCTGATCTTCTCCTGCGTGTCCTTGCTCAGACTCACCCCCGCATCCGCCGCTGGATTGAGACCGGCCCGATGGGTCAGCACGCCGTTGCGCAAGGTCAGGTTGAAGTCCTTGTTCTGATCGTCGAACGTCCAGTTCAGTGTCAGGTCGTGGCCGACAGCCTTGTCACTGTCCAGACGCACCGCCAGATAATCAAAGAACATCTCCGGGCTCATCGCCCGCACCATGTCGATCGACACCGAAGTGCCGGCATGCGCAGGCACACCATTGCGCAGTTCCATGGCGCCGGTCAGGTACATATTGCGCCAGGTGGCGTTTTCGCTTTGATAACCCAACTGCTCCAGCGTCTCGGCCTGGGCCTTGTGCGCATCGGCGTTGTCCGGCTCGGCGAACAGCAGGTTGTTGCCCAGTTGCGCCGCCCAGCGATAGTCGCCGCTGGCCATCGCTGCGCGCATTTTCTCCAGCACCGCCGCGCCGCCGCCCATGGCTTCGACGGTGCGTTTGGCGCTGTCTACCGGTGGCAGCGGGTTGAGGTTGGCCGGGTTGCCGTCATAGAAACCCATGTAACGCTGATACACAGCGCGGCTGTTGAAACTCAACGAACCGTAGTAGCCACGGGTATACCACTTCTGATCGAGGTCGCCGGGCAGCTTCTTCATCGCATCGGCGATTTCCAGTGGCGTCAGGCCCTGGTTCAGCAGGTGCAGGGTGCGGTCGTTGAGGAAGGCGTACATGTCGCGCTGATCGGCGAGGAAGGTGCGGATGCGCTCGCCACCCCACGTCGGCCAGTTGTGCTGAGCGAACAACACATCAACCTTGTTGCCGTAGCGCGCCAGGCTGTCGTCCAGATATTGCGACCAGGCCTTGGCGTCACGCACTTGCGCGCCACGCGGCGTCAGCACGTTGTGCATCATCTGTGTGGCGTTTTCCGCCATGCACAGGGCTTTCAATTCGGGCAGGTACATATTCATTTCAGCCGGCGCTTCGGTGCCCGGCGTCAGTTGAAACTCCACTTGCACACCGGCGATGGTCCGGGTCTCCAGTTCCTTGCTGATCAGGTCGGTGGGCGGGATCAGCGTGATGGTGCCGCCAGTCGGCGTGCTCTTGCCCAGACCGGCGTCGATCTGGCCTTTCTCGCCGCGTGGCAACAGGCTGCCGAACTGGTACTGCGCCCGGCGGCTCATGGCGTTGCCGGCGAACACGTTCTCGCTCATCACGTGTTCCATGAAGCCTGCCGGCGCGAACACCTTGACCTTGCCGGCCTTGACGTCGGCTTCGTCGATCACCCCGCGCACCCCGCCGAAATGGTCGACGTGGGTGTGGCTGTAAATCACCGCGACCACCGGTTTGTGCGGACGATTCTGGTAGTACAGATCCAGCGCAGCCTTGGCGGTTTCGGCCATGGTCAGCGGGTCGATGATGATCAGCCCGTCGTCGCCTTCGATGATGGTCATGTTGGCTAGATCGAGGCCGCGCACTTGATACAGCTTCGGGCTGACTTCGAACAGACCGGCATGCGCGCTGAGCTGGGCGAGTCGCCACAGACTCGGGTTGACCGAATCCGGAGACTTATCGTTGGCGAGGAAATCGTAGGCCTGCACGTCCCAGATGACGTTGCCGGCCGCGTCCTTGATCTGACCCTTGAACGGCGCGATCAGGCCTTTGCTGACGGACTCGAAATCGGTGCGGTCGGTGAACGGCAGTTGCTTCAGTACTGCGCTGTTATTGGCGGAAGTTTGCGCGCTGGGGGCGACCGGTGCGTCGGCGGCGATGACCGCCTGACTCAGACATGCAGTGATCAGGCAGGCCAGCAGGCCGCGAGGGCTCAAAATGAAACTGGGCATGGTGTCTCCGGTTTTTATCGTTATGGGTGGGACCAGTCTCGGAGGGTAGGGCGGCGTTCGGATCGGGCGATGATCGTCAACGGACAAAATTCATTCAGGGCCGCTATCCTTGGCTCACGTTCATTGATCAGGTTTGCCCATGCTTGAGGTTCGCAGCGTCTTCAAAAGCTACGCCACTCCCCAAGGCCCGTTGCCGGTGCTGCAAGGCGTCGATCTGACGCTGGCCCCCGGCAGCAGCCTGGCGCTGATGGGCGAATCGGGCAGTGGCAAAAGCACGTTGCTGCACCTGATCGCCGGGCTGGACAAGGTCGATCGCGGCAGCATTCACAGTGGCGAACATCGGCTGGAGCAGATGAACGAAGGGCAACTGGCGAACTGGCGGCGCACGGAAATCGGTCTGGTGTTTCAGCAGTTCAACCTGATCGGCAGCCTGCGCGTCGAGGACAATCTGGCGTTTCAGGCACGGCTGGCGGGGCGGCATGATGCGCGATGGTTGCGGCATCTGGTGCAGCGTCTGGGGCTGAGCGAATTGCTCAATCGTTATCCCGAGCAACTTTCAGGCGGCCAGCAACAACGGGTTGCGCTGGGTCGGGCGCTGGCCTCGCAACCGAAATTACTGTTGGCCGACGAACCCACCGGCAGCCTCGATGAAGCCACCAGCGATGAAGTGCTGCGCCTGTTGCTGGAACTGCTCGACGACACCCCGACGACACTGCTGATGGTAACGCACAGTCCGCGAGTCGCCGCGCGACTTGCAGAACGGGTGGTGTTGTCGAGCGGGCGGCTGACGTGATCGTTTTCTGGCAAACCCTGATCGCGCTGTTCAGCCATTGGCGGCGCCACCCGGTGCAGTTTTTCAGTGTGCTGACCGGGCTGTGGCTGGCCACCAGTTTGCTGACCGGGGTCGAGGCCCTGAACAGTCAGGCGCGCGACAGTTACGCCCGGGCCAGTCAGTTGATCGGCGGCGAACCGCAGGCCAGCCTCGGTTCGCCGAGCGGCGCGACATTCACGCAGCAGTGGTTCATTGATTTGCGCCGTCAGGGCTGGCCGGTATCACCGTTGTTGCAGGGCCGACTGATTCTCAAGGATCACGAAAACCAGCGTTTGCAACTGATGGGCATCGAGCCGGTGTCATTGCCCGCCGACTCTGCCGTGGCCGGGCAAACGCTGCCAATCGAGCGAGTGGTTGAATTCTTCTCGCCACCGGGCAGCACCTGGATTTCCCCCGAGACCCTGCAAGCGCTGAACCTGCAACAAGGCGCCACGCCGCTGGCCGCGAATGGTTTGGCCTTACCGCCGCTGGTGGCGCAAAAGGACATGGCGCCGGGCGTGTTGCTGGTGGACATCGGTGTCGCGCAAACCCTGCTTGAACAGCCCGGGCAACTCTCGCGGCTGTTGCTGCCCAAGGACTTTCACCGCGAATTGCCGGACGCGCTCAGAGGGCAGTTGCAGCTCAAGAGTGGTGCCGAAGAAAACAATCTGGCGCGGCTGACCGAGAGCTTTCATCTCAATCTCGACGCTCTCGGATTTCTCTCGTTCGTGGTCGGGCTGTTCATCGTCCACGCGGCGATTGGTCTGGCGCTGGAGCAACGCCGTGGTCTGCTGCGTACGCTACGCGCCTGCGGTGTCAGCGCGCGAATGTTGATCGCTTGTCTGATCGTCGAACTCGGCGCGCTGGCGTTGGTTGGCGGACTGTTTGGTGTGCTCAGCGGTTACTGGCTGGCGAGTGTGTTACTGCCGGATGTCGCCGCCAGTCTGCGTGGTTTGTATGGCGCGGAAGTGGCGGGGCAGCTGCGTTTGAGTCCGTGGTGGTGGTTTAGCGGCATCGGCCTGAGCCTGTTCGGCGCTTTACTGGCCGGCGCCACCAGTCTGTTGCGGGCGGCGCGTTTGCCGTTACTCGCAGTGGCTGATCCACAGGCCTGGCATCAGCAATTTGCGCACTGGTTGCGTCGTCAGGGCTGGCTGGCCGCTGCGTTGGCGGTGATTGCCTTGGCGGCGTGGGTGTTCGGCGACAGTCTGGCCAGCGGTTTTGTGTTGATGGCCGGGTTGTTGCTCGGCGCCGCGTTGGCGCTGCCGGTGCTGCTCAGCGCGGTGCTGAATCAATTGCTCGGGCGCAGCCGCTCGGTGCTTGGCCAATGGTTTCTGGCGGACTGTCGCCAGCAACTGCCTGCGTTGAGCCTGGCCCTGATGGCGCTGTTGCTGGCGCTGGCCGCCAACATCGGTGCGGGCAGCATGACCGCCGGGTTTCGCCAGACCTTCAATGACTGGCTCGAACAGCGCCTGAGTGCCGAGTTGTACCTCAATCCGAGTAATCCGGCGCAGGCGCGCGAAATGTACAGCTGGCTCAAGCAGCAGCTGAACGTGACGGCGGTGCTGCCCAACTGGCAGGTAGCGGTGACGTTGCAGGGCTGGCCGGCGGATGTGTTCGGGGTGATCGATCATTCGTACTATCGCCAGCACTGGCCGCTGCTCGATGCGAGTGGCGGCGATCCGTGGGCTCATCTGGCAGCGGATGACGCGGTGATGCTCAGCGAACAACTCGCCCGGCGCCTGAAGGTGCAGGCCGGCGATCACCTGACAATCCCCACGCCGAGCGGCCCGTGGACGCCGCGCATCGTCGGTATCTACGCCGATTACGGCAATCCCAAGGGCCATGTGCTGGTCAACAGCAATCATCTGCTGCGAGTCTGGCCGCAACTGACCCCGAACCGTTTTAACCTGCGCATCGATCCGCAGAATATCCCGCCGCTGCTGAACGCATTGCAGGCACGTTTTCAGCTTGATGACAGTCGTATCGTCGATCAGACGCGGCTCAAGGGCTGGTCGGTTCAAGTGTTCGAGCGCACGTTTGCCGCGACGGCAGCGCTGAACAGCCTGACGCTTGGCGTGGCCGGTGTGGCGTTGTTCATCAGTCTGCTGACCCAGAGTCAGAGCCGTCTCGGTCAACTCGCACCGCTGTGGGCATTGGGGGTGACGCGACGTCAGTTGATGTTGCTGAACCTCGGCCAGACCTGGTTGTTGGCGGTGCTGACCTTGGTGTTGGCGTTGCCGCTGGGGATCGCGCTGGCGTGGTGTCTGGACACGGTGATCAATGTGCAGGCGTTCGGCTGGCGTCTGCCATTGCGGGTGTTTCCGTGGCAGGTGTTGCAACTGCTCGGTCTGTCGCTGTTGGCGACGTTACTCGCATCGGCGTGGCCGCTGTATTCGCTGTACCGCACGCAACCGGCGGATTTGCTGAGGACGTTTGCCCATGAGGATTAACCTCGTTGTGGTGCTGCTGGTGATCTTGCTCAGCGCTTGCGATCAGTCTGCGCCGCAGCAGAAGGGTTTCGCCGGTCTGGGCAATCAGGCGCAATCGTTCACGCCGGTGGTGCCGGGGCGGGTGTTCAGCTTCCCGGCGGATCACGGCGCGCACGATGGTTTCCGCATCGAATGGTGGTACGTCACCGCCAATCTCAAGGATCAACAGGGCAACGATTTCGGTGTGCAATGGACACTGTTTCGCAGCGCCCTCAAAGCGGTGCCGGAGCAAGCGGGTTGGGGCAATCAGACCATCTGGCTTGGCCATGCGGCAGTGACTTCGGCCAGCGTCCATCACGCTGCCGAGCGTTATGCCCGGGGCGGCGTCGGGCAGGCCGGTGTGCGGCTGGCGCCGTTCGACGCGTGGATCGATGACTGGCGATTCAGCAGTCAGGCCAGCGACCCGCTGACCGATCTGCAACTGAGTGCCACGGACAAATCCTTCAGCTATCAATTGCACCTGACTTCTAGCCGCCCACTGGTGTTGCAGGGTGACAAAGGTTTCAGCCAGAAATCCGAGCAGGGCCAGGCCTCGTATTACTACAGTCAGCCGTTTTTTCAGGCCAACGGCACCTTGCAGATCGACGGCCAGACCTACACCGTCAGCGGCCCGGCCTGGCTCGACCGCGAATGGAGCAGTCAGCCGTTGACCGCCAACCAGACCGGCTGGGACTGGTTCTCCCTGCATCTGGACAGCGGCGCGCATCTGATGCTCTATCGCATGCGCCAGAAGGACGGTGCGCCGTACCTGACAGGCACATGGATCAACGCCGATGGCCAGACCGAAACGTTGCACGCCGAACAGATCAAACTCGTGCCGCAGGATGAAACCACGGTCGCCGGGCGCAAGATACCGGTGCGCTGGTCGATCAGCATTGCCGACAAACACCTCGACATCAGCCTTTCAGCGCTGAATCCGAATGCCTGGATGAACCTGCGCATTCCCTACTGGGAAGGCCCGGTACGCATCAGCGGCAGCCAAGGCGGGCGGGGCTATCTGGAGATGACCGGCTACTGAGCCCCCCACAAACCCCTGTAGGAGCTGCCGAAGGCTGCGATCTTTTGATCTTGTTTTATAAAAATCAAAAGTTCGCAGCCTCGGATCGTGTTGGAACTCTGCTGCCGTAGTCATCCTCTACCAAGGAACCTTGTCGAGGATTTCTCCATGAGCGACGACCTGCAACCACCCGACCTTGCCTCCTGGCAACGCCTGTTCGATGACGAGACCTACTGGCAGCAATCCCCCGACTCGCATTACCTGGACCTGCAGCGCATCGCCGACGATTTGCTGGGGCAGGGTGCCATCGACCTCGAACAATGGCAGATCCTGCGCGCCAAGGCCGCTGATCTGCACAAGGATTCGCCCGCTGTGAACGTCACCCGCGAACTCGACGACCCTGAAGCCTGAGGAGCATCGCCATGAAACCTGTTTCCACCAACGAACATCCTGACGAGCCACGGCCACCGGGAGAGACCGAGCGCGACAACGACGCGCTGCGCCCCACCGATCCCAAACAACGCAAGAACAGCGGCAAAGGCACCGCCAGTGGTGAATCCACCGCCCAGGACACTGCCGCGCAAGAAACCAAGGCCAAGCCCTGAACAGCGTCTATGCTCAGTGGCACATTCATCGCCGAAGACGCTTTGGCGATGAGTGCTGCCATTTTCATCACAGGGAAAGTACTTATGAAGCTCCACGCACTGGCTCAGGCCATCACCCTCGCTACCGTTCTGTCCGCCACCAGCCTCGCTGCGTTTGCCGCTGATATCCCGCTGTCCGCTGCCATCGAAGCGGATCAAGTCACCACCAAAGTACTGGCTGTCGATGCCGCCAAACACCAGGTCGTGCTCGAAGGCGCCGAAGGCCGTCAGGTGCACGTCCAGCTCAGCGACAAGGCGAAAAACCTGCAAAATCTGAAAGTCGGCGACCAGGTCAACGTCGAAGTGCAGCATTCCGTCGCCGCTTACCTCGACACCGATGTGGATAAAGGTCTGCCAGGCTCCACCGAGCGCACTGGCGAATTGCGCAACGCTCCAGGCAGCGAAAACCCGGGCGGCGAAGCTTTCCGTCAGGTACAGGTGCAACTGAAAATCACCAAAATTGATTTGGCGAAAAACCAGGTGACCCTGGAAAACCCGGCTGGCGTATCGAAGACCCTCGACGTCAAGAAGCCTGAAATTCAGGCCAAACTGAAAGATCTTAAAATTGGTCAGAGCGTAGTGGTCACTTACACCGATGTATTAAAAGTGACCAGTCAGCATGAGAGCTGAGTATTAACTCTACAGAATGATTGTTCTTGTACAGCTTGATGTATGAGAACAATCATACTAAGAGGTCGTTCTGTTGATTTTGAAAGTTTGGCGAAAGAATTCTTCGATAAATATCTATTAACTCATTCGTACATAATTTTTATGTTTCCGTATGAGGACATAACCGCCAACTTCTATTAAAATCCTTCCCGTTCGCCCAGTGTCAGGGCTCTTTACCGGTGCATGGATTGCCAGGCCATTACACTGGGCGAACACCTCCGTCGGGAGGATTCACACGTTTTGTATACAAAAAATGGCGACCAAATGGTCGCCATTTTTATTGCGCAGATTTAACTCGCCTATTAATTATTGCTTGCCTGACCGATGCCTTGCTGCGCCTTAAAACGCTTGAGCGTTTCCTGATACATCTTCGTGCGTCGGTGATGTGTTCCATAGCTGCCGGCAGCGGCCACCGTGCCCGACTGGATATGATCCAGGTAGCGGAAAATCGTCCGGTGCGAGAGGAACTTCACGGCAAAGCCGAGGCTGAGCATGCGGTCCTGCAAGGTGTAGCCGGGAACCCGGTCGTCCATGCAGAAGTG
The DNA here is from genome assembly GCF_044744235.1 of Pseudomonas sp. NPDC087346. Classification (NCBI taxonomy): domain Bacteria; kingdom Pseudomonadati; phylum Pseudomonadota; class Gammaproteobacteria; order Pseudomonadales; family Pseudomonadaceae; genus Pseudomonas; species Pseudomonas sp. NPDC087346. The sequence continues at coordinate 50,055 of NZ_JBIUXX010000009.1, read as the reverse complement.
CATGCCCTGGGCTTTAATCAGCCGGGAATTCCACAGCGTGCAGAAGCTCTTGAGGTGAGTTTCGCGATACGGTTTCGGCTCTTTGCCGCCCAGCCCGACGATTTTTTTAGCGCGGCGGAAATAGTGTTTGCAGAAGCGCGAACTCAATCGCCATGTATCGCGAAAAAGACCACGATCAAGTTGCTCGACACAACCGACCGCCGCAATATCCGGACTCTTCGTGCATTCACGCATCATTAACTCGAAGATGTTCTTGTCGTAGACAAAAGTATCGGTGTGCAACAGAAACAGATAATCGGTTTCAACCTTTTCCAGAGCCAGATCCAGTGCTTTGCCGTGGGCAATATGACCAGCTTCTTTGCTCGGGGCGGGGCGTTCGATCAGATTGATCCAGTCGAGCGAACGCAAGTAATCGGTGCTTTCATCCGCCGAGTCATTGTCGACAACCCAAACCGGAATGCGATGATCCTTCACATGCTGGCGCAACAGCTCCAGGCACATCTTCGTAATGTCCGGGGTTTTGTAATTTACCAATACAAGACTGAACTCAGCTTGTCGTTTGGCTGGTAAATCAAACTCTCTCATGTTCTGAAGGCTCATCCGCAGATTGAAGGGTGACGGGTGTCTCTGTCTGCGGAGGGTAGCGAGGCAACCTTAGCTGAAGCTTAATTTTCAGGTGGGTGAGCGGATAGATTGTGTCCAGGTGCAACCGAGGTGGCGCGGCAGGAGGGGGCGCGCATCGCCGCTGGTAACAGGCTAAATGCGCGCCATTTTGCGAATCAAGGAAGCCGCCAGCCGGCTGCCGTTCCGCTACCTCAAACACACCTCGAAACTGATCCGCAAACTCGGCGACTCCGACCTCGCCCTGCAACACAACAAAGTCATCAACCTCAAACTCGCGGTCGCCGCCATCGACGGCGTCATCATCGGCCCCGGCGAATACTTCTCCTTCTGCCGCCTCGTCGGCCGGCCAACACGCAAACGCGGCTATGTCGAAGGCATGGAACTGTCCTTCGGCGAAGCCCGACGTGGTGTCGGCGGTGGTATTTGCCAACTGAGCAACCTGATCCACTGGATGGGATGGCCATTCACTCGCCACTGGTGGTAGTCGAACGCTCCAACCACAGCTTCGACCCGTTTCCGGATGAGGGACGCGTGCTGCCGTTTGGGTCCGGTGCGGCGATTTTCTACAACTACATTGATCTGGTGCTGCATAACCCGACGGACCGGAGCTTTCAGCTGAAGTTGAATGTGGGGGAAACGCAGCTGGAAGGGGAATTGTTGTGTGAGCGGGTGCGGGATTTTCGGTATCACGTATTTCAGTTGGGGCATCGGTTTGTACGGGAGCAGGGGCGGGTGTATCGGGAGAATGAGATTTGGCGGGAGGTGAGGGAGAAGGGGCAGGTTGGGGAGTTGGTAAGGCGGGAGAGACTTTATCGGAGTCGGGTGGTGGTTAAGTATGAGGTTGGGGAGGAGGTGATCGAATACAGGTATACCCAACAAGACGTATGTTGTCAATTAGCCTGGTCCTGGAGCACATGTTGGATGCTTCTCCCGATCAATTTCTAAAATAGAGTTCGTCCAGTTGGCGTCTACGTATTGATACATACTCATTCCATACTTTAGGAAAATCCTCATCTTTGGTGAAAGGGAACGTTAGATAAATGTGTTTTCCTATAACACTGATATACTGGCGCACACGTTTGAATGCTGGTTGCTCGTAAAGTGCGATACTCTCGTCGTAGACTTCATGGTAGTGATGGATGCTTACTCGATGGGGAGCGATCATGGCGCATTTAAAATCAATCACCCAGCAGCTATCAACCGCTGTGCAAAAATAACCGTAGTTACCGTCGGTTGATAGATGGATACAGGCATTGGCGCGAGTTCCGTCGTCATCATTTACCAATATAATCTGATCTGTAAAATATTGGATTGTTTTGTTGTCGGGGCCTTGTAAAAGTAAACCCCAGCCTTCAGCCCCCATGCGGAACTCACCATTATTTTCGAATGTGGCAGTCCAACCATTTGAAAGAGTGACTACATGTTTATTCATGGTGTTTACCTTTTAGCTGTGTGACATAAAACACGTCGAGGTTCAAGCACTTTCGTGTTTTCGTGTTTTCGTGTTTTCGTGTTTTCGTGTTTTCGTGTTTTCTTGTTTTCGAATCTCTGCAGCAGCAGCGAAAAAAATATATCTATCCGCTTCTTTATGCGGTTAATGGTAAAGCCCGGCGGAAGAGTCCAAAACATTAAGCAGCTCATTTGAAGGAACCAAGTATTGGCTTAGATTGTTCATGTCCAAATTCGCCTCGTCCTGATCGTCATCAATTTGCAACAAAAGAAGGTCTATGGCTTTCTGTTTAAAGAAATCAAGCAGTTCGCGAATTTCTTTTTCACGTTGAACGTGGTCATTGCCGAACAGCTTGCAGGTATAAAAAATCCCTTTGTCACCCATGGCAAGTTTGTTCTGAGAACCTATTAGTGACATTTTGAAACGCTGGTGTAAAAATTTCGCCGCTTCAACGTCTGTAGTCGGTGATGCCACCGTAATTATTATTTTAGTCATAGTCAAGTTTTCTCAGTGGTTAACGGGTTAAAGCGAATGGTGACTAAATAAATATATTCTATTTTTTACCAGGGTTTTTCGTTGTCATGGATTTGTGGTGAGTAAACTTATTGTTTCTAGTTTGGTGTAGTGTTGTGAGAGCGTAGCTCTACATATTCCTTGAAGAATGAATGGAAGTTATCAGCGATGATTTTGGATAATTTATTTTTGAAAAGATCGTATGTTAGAATTTTTCCGCCGCCACAAGGAGAGCAGTCAATGACCCAGCATACTTCATCGTCCTTAAAATAAATCACAGCCATTGGTTTGGGAAGGCAGAAGTTCGATCGGCAGTAGTGGGTGCTATAGTTTATTGTTCCTCCGGAATCTAAGATCGCATCGTTATTTTCAATTCCACAGATCTCTGAATCTACTGCGCCTCCGCCGCCACATGCCGCCAAGAAGTCCCTGAAGTCTTTAGGGAACTGAAGATCCAAAATGGTTTCGAGCTTTTCGATTTGATCGGCGCTGGATGGGCCATTCCAAAAGGTATCGTTGCTCGAATGTTCTAAGGCTTTTATCAGGTCTTTATATTTATGCATTTTCTTACTGAGGTTTTTGAATGTTAAGTTAAATGCTGCTCAGCCAAATTTCGCACTGTTTTACTTTCTCATTGTCGCTAAAGGTGTGAGAGATCACTTTATCTAGTTCTTTGAATTTGTCAGGTTCGTCTTCTTTGTAAAAAATCATCCATCCATCTCTCCCGTCATTTTCTATCATGAATTTATTCTCGTGTTTTTTCAAACTCAGGGTCCATGAAGAACAAAACTCTGAATGATCCGAAAAGATAACCACTGTAAATCCGTAAATTTTTGCTAATAAGCATAAATCTGATTTGTGCATTCCATTTTTATTGAATTTCGGCATGTTTTTCGAAAACTCCTTTTGAGGCTCCAGAAACGTGAGCGCCTCTTGGATGACCAGTCCAGGTTTTCTGCATCAGCAAGAAAAAAGAGAGTTTTATTTTTTTCACTTTTTATCGATCTCAGCTTCAGAAATTTCATCTGGAAAGGGAGCGGATTTTTTCGTGGAGATTAATTAAATCTACCCGCGTTTCGTTTTTGAAAACCTGGTCAGTTTATGGCTTCCGCTTTTTTTTCTACAAGTCCGGCACCCATTACTAACATTTCAGGCAGCTCTTTTCTGTCTTCCTCAGACGCCTTGCCCAGATGCCTATCACCCTGCCAAAGCTCTTCTGCCACAATTCTTAGATCAAGATTGGATTGAGAAGGCTTTAAATTCTCATGCCCCACTAAGTGCCAGCGTTGTTTTTGGATGGGAACTTTCGACGTGTAAAGTAGAAGCTCAAATGTATCGTGAAGGTTATCAGGCATCTGTTGGGTTTCGATCGAATTTTTATATATTCCAAGCAGGATGGTATTTTTGTATCGCTCTGATACATACAAAACCTTTGCTGGTTTGAAACCTTCGGTGAGAGGTATGAGCACTATGTCGCCAACGGTTGTTTTTTTGGTTTTCAGAAAATAAATTCCCTTTGTCTAATTAGAAAGTGCGATTTCACTGAGAAAGCTAAACAGATTTTCGTATTTGGTTGGTACCCACTCACCGTTTTCATGGTCGAAAAAATACACCTCGGATGAACAGTGGCCTTCTGTGATTTTGAATCCATAATAATCACCGCTGCCATTTTCTGAAAATAAAATATAATTCCCCCGTAGTGTTAGTTCTCTTTTGTTTATATTCAAAAGGCTAAAGTCGCTACTACAGTCTGGGGGGTAAACAATACTGAATGCGAAATATCCTCCTCCATGTCGTGTCACGAATTGAATGTATTCAATGGGAAGAATAACGTTTAGTTCTTTTTGGACGGATGTTATATCGTCTTCGCTTGCAAGCGGGGCTGGGTCTAGCCCAAACCAAACTGGATTAGCTGATTTTTTTCTTCTACGAATTTTTCGAAATGGATGATATTCATTGTTTGGATAACAGAGATCCTACAGGACTGTTTTATTCACGCTTTCTCTTTTTTCAATGGAGAGGCCAGCATTAATCGTACTTTCTATTTGGTCTCTAGGCGACGTAATTTAAAAGTCAAATTTAGCACTTATTATTTTTTCTTTTTTTCTGTTGCGGGCAATTCTTCGTCAGGTCGCAGCCCCATAATAAAGTCTTTAAAGTTTTTAGCAATCAAGAAAGTTGTTTCGTTTTCGTGTTTTGCTTCATGGTACCAGTAGTAAACTTCTCCGGTAGCTTTGCTCAGGCAAAATTGATCGCCACTTTCCGATTCTCCAAAAACATAGAGGTTTTGGTCTATCTGGTTTGCGTATACTTGATTTTTCAGAAAGATATTATTTGAGTCGGAGGCGAGGCCGTAAATTATATCGAGATCAATGTAGTCTTCTTTGTCTCGAACTGGGATTTTGCTTTGGGTTTTAAATTTTGCACCTCGAGTGAAAATGATGGAGCCTTTAAAGTGGCTCAATAATTCGGCAAGGTCTGCTGGGATTTTTAGGTCTTTAGATGTTGTTCTTTTTATGCTTATGTCTATGAAAATCCTTGCTTTGGCACCAAGCGCATCAATTAATTTATTATGTAGCATATTTATTTTTTCCGAAGTATGGTCGATGTATTCGATTTTTGTTTTTATAAGTGTATTTCTAATTTTTTTATTTGATGTTGCTCGAAAACTCCGAAATATATTTAATTTTTGTTTGTTGGTAAATTTGTCGGATGGTAACGTTTTTATATGGGGTGTTATTTAAAGCTGCTCTAAGTCGAATGGGCATCCGTTATTTTTTATTCTGTTCAATTCCTCTTGAAATGAATATTTTGATAGGTTTGCGTTCTTTTTGTCATAGGTTGTTCGCAGTAGTCTGAACAGCATACCTATATTTTTTTTGGTTTTTTCGTCAAGACTCTCAATTAGGTCATAATTTCCCAATGATAGAAATGGGATTTTTTTCTTTAGAATATAATAGGAGCTTATATTTGAAAGTAGTCCGGCCGCATCTGTGTAGGTTTCTTTGAGGAATTTTGCGTACTCTTCAAATATGGTTGTCAGCAAGTTTTGTGCGGCTTTTGCATTTTTTAGTATGCTGCACATCTCTTGCCAATTGCTTATATAAAGATGGTCGCCCCAGTCGGATCCTCTGGCGAAATAAATTCCATTTCCTTTGAAAAAATCAGGGATTTCGTGCTGATTTAAAGCTGTTTCAAATGTTGTTGTCATTATAGCTTTTCCATGTTATTGAATGTTCTAATAACTCTCCGCTGCCATTGTGGGGTAAAGGGAGTAAAAAATTGGATGTATATCTGTTGGATCAACCCCGAAGCTATCAATACTGGAATGTTCTAGGATTTTTTGAAGGCTGCATATTTATGTGTAATTCCCACAGCCATATGCTTTTTTTTGATTTTAGTCAGATGTTTCTCAGCCAAACTTCGCATTGTTTTTTTTATTGTCGGTAAAAAGTGTGAGAGGTTGCTTTTTCCAACTCTTCAAATTTCCCTGGTTCGTTTTTTTTGTAAAGAATCATCCGCCCATCTCTTTCTTCGTTTTCTATCATGTATTTACGCTCATCTTTCTTCAAGTTAAGTGACCATGAAGAGAAAAATTCCGGATGCTCCGAAAAAGAAACTACTGTAAAGCCTTGATTCTTAGCCAGTATATATCTCCGATTGACTCATTTGTATTTCTCGATTGGTTGTTACTTGTCGTTTTTCAAAGCTCCGTCTAGGCACTAAAGTTTGAGTTCGTTCTAGATAATTTCTTTTTGAACAGGTCGTGTCTTAGAATTTCCCACCCCCAAAAAGGAGAGCAGTCAATTACCCAACATATTTCTTCAGTTTCCTAAAAATTTCAGGGGCTTTTTGGCCACATATGGTGGTGGAGGCGCAGCAACCTCAGAGATGTTTGGATAGGCCATACCAAAATATTTTGTTATCGGAATCTTCTAGAGTTTTATCAAATCTTTATATGTATGCATTTTGCTGGATGATTTTTTAAATGTTAAGTTATATGCTGTTCAACCAAATATAATTATTTTTTATATTACTCGCACTGAGTAATGATGTAGATGTTGTTGTCATACTTCAACGACGTCGTACCAAAGAAATAGACTTCGTTTTGGTTGAAAAAGAAATAGTCTCGTTTTTTTCTGTCTTTCTCTCCTCCAAAAATATTCATTTCTTTCTGAGCTGGCGCAGAGTCAATAATTTCAAAAGCTTGCTCACCTCTCACTTGCAATAAGAAACTCAGATCTTTTCCTTCGTATGTGGATGGTGCTTCATCTTCAAGCACCCATTCTGGAGGACGTCCAGCCCAACCGAACACTTCTCCATGCTCCTGTCTGGAAAAATCCAAGTACTGAAGCTTGATAGGTGAAATTTGCGTATTTGATTTTTCTGCAGTATCTGTTTTGAATAGATAAGCTTTAAAGTATTTTTGGTACGTTCTAAGGAAGCCGCTTGGTATTGCTGCATTTTTTAAATCTGTATTCAACATTTCAGGTATTGTAAATTTTTCGTTGAATTCAGAGGTGGCACTGAAAAAGCTTAATGTGTAGCCAGTGAACTCATGCGAGGCTGGGAATTGAATTGTGAAAAAGAAAGTTAATGGAATACCATTTTCACCTTTAGGTATCTGTAAGCCCGGTGGAAGAACGGGGCATCCACCTATGTAAGATGAGCTTGGTAATTCTGTTTTTACAATGAACATGGCGGGCTCATGTTGCCATCCTCTTTCGTAATGTTTATCAGTACTTTTATAGTTGTGTGATTTAAACCTTAAGTCGGGGTGCCACGGTCTGCTCCGGGTTTGAACATTAATTTGCCATCTTCCTCTCTGGCTCGGCAGCGCTCCACAAAAGTCAATGCCGCTGATGAATTTTTGAGGAATATTTCATAGGATTCTTGGCTTATTTCATAATATTCATCGTAGTCAACCATACGATTACTAACAGGGATGGATACGTAGTACTTTCCAGTCGTTTCTTCTATGCCTACGGTAAAGCGTTCATCTGTATTAATGACAGTGTCGCAGAATTTCATTCTTATACCTCAGAGGCTGAGTGCTGATATTTCAAGTGTTGGCGCTACCGATCCTTTGGCATCGATTATCGCTTCACTATTTCCATTTGGTAGTTTGCCACCTGGGAGCCACAAGTCGTTGGCACCAGCTTCGTTTCCTGATGGAATTCGTAAATTTAGCTCTTTTGGGTTTGTGATATCGATTCGTAGCAGCGAATTATTGCCCAAAAAGCCCGGTTCAAGTCCAAGGGTGTTCTCTAAAACGGAACTATTTCCATTGGCAGAGGCAATTAATTTATCTGCTTCGCTTTTCGGCATCACGAAAGAGGTGCCATCTCGTTGTCCTATACCAAATCTGTCAAAGTTGTTTTGGGTCATAAATCGGGTGGCACCACCATCAAATTGAGTCAAGTGGTCTGAGATGTAGTCGGCAGATAGATAGCTGCTAGGTTCGGGCCGAATTCCTTTCGGTGTCGCAATAATTTCGTCAATTTGCGTCTGTGTTAAAGGAGATGAGCTGTCAGGGCAATCCCCTTTTACACACATTAGACCAAGTGGATCAACCCACCCCGTAGGGTTAGGCACGTACTGGTAGTTATTCAACCCACCCGCAAGCTTGATCGGGTCCGGGGTCAAAAACCGTCCGGTACCCGGATTGTAGTAGCGGTGCCGGTTGTAATGTAACCCTGTCTCGGCATCGAAATACTGGCCCTGAAAGCGCAGCGGGTTGTCGATCTCGGCGACGTCCAGCGCTGCAAGGTTGCCGTAGGCCCGGTATTTGGCGGACCACATGATGTCGCCGCTGTAGTCGGTGAGTTCCTGCGGGGTGCCGAGGTGGTCGAGTTGGTAGTAGAACGGTGTCGCTTTCAGCGGGCCTTCGCCGTCGAGCATGGCCAGTGGGCGGAAGGTGCCGGGTTCGTAGATGTAGGTGCGATAGCGGTTGTCTGCGCTTTCGGCGATCAGGCGTTCGCCTTGCCAGAGGAATTCTGTGGTCTGGCCGTCGACGGTTTTTTCGATGCGCCGACCGAAGGCGTCGTATTTGTAGCTTGCGGTGCTGCCACCCGGCAGGCTGGCGCCGATCAGGCGATGTTGGCAGTCGTAGCGGTACTCTGTGATCAGTTTCTGCCCGGTGCCACGGCTTTCGCGGATCTGGTTGCCGTAGGCGTCGTAGTCGTAATGCCGGTCGCCCTGCATCAACAAACGGTTGCCTTTGACGTTGGCAAGGTTGGCGGCAGGGGCGTTGCCTTGTCCGAGCAGGTTGCCAGCGGGGTCGTGGGCGAAGCTCTCTGGTGTTGCGCCGCGCACGCTGATCAGGCGATCGAGTGGGTCGTAGTGATAGCTGCGATTGCCTTTGCGACTGTCGTCGATGCCGGCGAGGTTGCCATTGGCGTCGTAGTTGTAGCGGCGCTGGAACAGGTTTTTCTCGCGTTGACCAACGCTGTGCGCTTGCAGCCGACCTTGTTCGTCGTACTGGTATTGGCTGAGCAGCAGGCCTTGCTGGCGCTGTTGTTCACGACCGGCGCTGAACTGGTGGCTGGTCAGGCGCGAACCGTTGAGGTCGATGCTGCTGAGTTGGCCACCGGGTTGATGGCGATAGTCGAGCGTGCTGCCGTCCGGGAGGCGGCAGTGCATGAGTTGGCCGACGTTGTCGTATTCGTAACGCGTGGTGCCCCAGCCTTGGTGTTCGGTGACGAGGCGGTCTTGCAGGTCGTATTCGTAAGCGAGCGGCCAGTGGCCGTCGTCGACATTGACCAGTCGGCCGAGGGCGTCGTAGCTGAAGTGAACTTCCTCGCCATCGGGCAGGGTTTTCACCAGCAAACGACCAGCGGCGTCGCGCTGGTATTCGGTGATCAGTTCGCTGGCATCGTCGCCGAACTCGGTTTTCTTCAGCAATTTGCCGTTGAGGTCGTATTCGTACGCGGTGCGCCGGCCATCGAAGCCGGTTTCCTGTTGGATCAGACCGTTGGAGTAATAGTCGAGGTGGTAATGCTCGCCACGTTCGTTTTCGATCTCGGTGAGCAGCAGGCGTGCATTGTCGTAGCGATAGCGCAGTTGACTGCCGTCGGGGTTGATACGACGGCTGACCAGGTGCAGGTTGTCGGCGTACTCGTATCGGGTGATGCGTCCGAGTTCGTCGCGCTCGGCAGTGACGCGGCCGTACGGATTGTAAGTAAATGCGCGAGTGGCGCCGCCGGGCAGGGTGATCTGCGCCAGACGATTGGCCGCATCCCACTGGTATTGAGTGATGGCGCCAGTTTCCGCCTGACGGGTGATTTGCCGACCAAGTGCGTCGTAGCGGTATTTGCGCTGACCACCGTCGGGCAGGCGTTCTTCCAGCAATTGGCCGAGGTTGTTCCAGCTCAGTTGATGGCGGCTGCCGTCGGGGTGGCTGATTTCCATCAGCCGGCCCTGACGGTCGTAGTTGTAGAAGGTCGAGTTGCCGTCCGGGTCGACTTGCTCGGTGATATCGCCCTGATCGTTGCGCCAGTAAATCCATTTGGCCTGGCCACGGTTCACCACGCGGACGTAGCCGTGGCGGTATTCGTAGGTGGTCGGTTCATCCTCCGGTGGCAACACGGCGACCAATCGGCCAGCTTCGTTGTACTGGTATTCCGTCACCGCGCCCATTGGGTCTTTTTCGGCGACCAATCGGCCGTTGTCGTCGTAGGCTTTTAGATGTTCTGCGCCATCCGGATCGACTTTGGCGACCAGCCGAGCCTTGTCATCGTGGGTGTAGATTTCTTCGCTGCCATCAGCGTTGGTGACGGTGACACTGCCTTTGTCATCCCACGCGTAGTGCGCATCCATCTGCGAGAAGCTGGCCCAGTGGTGGATGCAGCGTGCGGACTTGCCTTCCTTTTCCCATTCCCAATAGAAACTCGCGCCACCGGCCAGTTGCCGTTCGAGAATGACGTTCTGCTCGTTGTAGGCGTAACGCTCCGCTTCGCCTGCCGCGTTAGTCGCTTTGATCAGGCGTCTCTGCGTGTCGTATTCGTAGCTGACCAGCGTCTGGATGGTGCTCCAGGCATCTTCGAGGTTGTCTGCCGGGATGAACTGTTGATAGTCGATAGAGACGATGTGTTTACGGTCGTAACGCACGAGAAGGGCGCGGCCAGCGCCGTTGTCCACGCGTTTGATCCGGCCATGAATATCGCGAGTGATGTGCAGACGATTGTCGTAGTTGTCGCTGATGGCGATCAGCGTCGCGCCTTTACGGTCAAATCGGAAGTGGTAGAACTGCTTGCGTTCACCAGCCTGCGTCAGGATCAGTTCGGATGGATCGTCACCCAGAAAGATCGCCGCTTCCGAGAGGCTATTGGTGATGGCCGGGCGCTGCACACTGGGTAATGGAAAGGTGGTAACCCGGTTTTCGTGGTCAGTCCAGACGACTTCTTCGCCATTGATTTCCACTCGCTGGGCGAGTGCGTGGCTCCAGCCGTAACCGAGACCACAGTCGATTTCGGCGGCGCTGGTGCGGTAGAGGCGAGTCCAGCTGAACGGCAACACCCCGGCCAGCTCGCCATCGGTGATTGTCAACAACTCTTCGCCAGTGACCATCGACACCGGGCAGCCGTTGGTGCAGGTTTTTTTCGCGCAACTGGCGCTCTTGTCGTCGGGGTTCTTTGACTGCGCGGGTGCGTTGTCGACTTTTTCCTTGGGCTCAAGCTTGCCTTGATTGTGCTTCTTGCTCCGAGGAAACGAAGAGGCGTCCTTGACCTCTTGTTTTGGCGTGTCCGCAGTTTTCGGCAACTGACTCTTCGCTGGTTGCTGGGGCACTTGGCTGCGTGAGTCAGGTTTGACCACCTTAGGTTTTGGAGCTTCTGCAACAGCTTCATCGATTTTTATCGCTGCTGTTTTAGTCGCTTTCATCGGAACGTTTTTCGCGCTGGCGATCACCGGTTTCGATATTTCCGCATGTGCGGGCAGGCTGTGCTTGCCGCTCAGGGTCATGAGGGTTGAGGCCAGGTCGTCAAGGTACTTGATCGCCTCACCGGACTTGACCGTCGACAGGACTTTCGTGCCCGCCCTGACCGCGATCCCGGCACCGCCCGTGAGGCAGATACCCACGACCACGTTGATCAGGAACTCCGACGCGATGGCCGTCATGACATCGACAACCACCTGCGGTGGCAGCATGCCGACCCACGCCACAATCGCCGAGACGTAGATGAACATCAGCGGCTCGTCGCTGAGAATCAACAACCCCGAAGCGATCGACTCCTTGGAGGCGGCATAGAGTTTGTCGATCTCGATATCCGAAAGAAACTTGCTGAGTTTTTCGTAGTTTTTCTTTGGATTGGCAAGCAGGTCGAACAGGCTTTTGATGTCGTCCCATAGCCGCAGCAGCGCCGCTTCGAAACCGTCGAGGGCGCGCTTGAGCAAGATGACCGAACGCCCGGCACGATCCGCCGCCGAGTAACTGGCCCATTGCGGCTGGAACTTGCTCGACCATTCGCTTTGCAGCCAACCGTCGAGTTTGCCGATCAGCCCTTGGTAGGAGTCATACAACGCCTTGACGTCGCTTTGGGAGACATTAGGGAAAAAGGTGATCCGATAGGTCTGACCTTTCTTGCAGCCGTCGATCACTTTGATGCCGCTGGGGCCAATCATCGTTTCGATGACCGGGCCGGTGACGTCGTCGTAGAACGTCCCTTTGGTGACCAGCTCCAGCTTCACCGGGGTGTTACCGATGGGCACGAAGCGCGCCGATTCGAACATGTGAATCAGCGTGAAATCACCCACCAGTGGGCAAGTCGCATAGGTCTCGACGGCACCGGTTTTGGTCTTGCGTTTGGTCACGCTGACTTCGTTGCCGACCTTGAAAGTCTGATCGACATCCAGCGCCCAGCCAGTCCAGAAACCATCGGCCCAGTCCTTGTAATCGCTCAGACAGTTTTTGAAGTCTTTGAGGATCAGGCTCACGTCAGGCGTTTTGGCGTCCAGCACGCGCAGAACCAAGGTACCAATCGGGGTATTCATGACGTGACTTCCTTTGTCAGCTGGGCGGCAAGGCGCTCTGCCATATCTTCGGTATTGGCGTTTTGACGTACGAAGCGCTCAACCTTTCTGCGCAAGTTGGCTTCGGGAAATTCGAAATACAGTTCTGGACAGTCTTCTTCCAGCCACTGCAGCAGGTTGTCGACGACGGTGGTGTGGTCTTTTTTGGCGAGTTCGTCCAACAGCTTCTGGGGGATTTCCCACCACGGCCAATCCTTCGCCTTCGGCACGACCCTTGGCCCAACCTCCAGCGTTTGGCCATTGATAAGATATCGCTCAAACACAGGCAGGATTTCCCCGGCCGTGGCGCCCAGCCCTTCAAGGATCGGATAGATATGCCGCCCATCCCAGAAGCGGAAAAACACCTCCGTCCCATCCGGCATTTTCACCTGCGTCAGGCTGCGCAGATGCTCGAACACTTCGTTCGGTTCGGATCGGGATACCGCCAGCCAGCCCCAGTCCTGCGCATCGGTTTCGGCAACCCATTGCAGAAATCCGGCCTGAGGTTTGATCTCGGCAAGGTAGGGCATGACCGGCTGCCAGTCGGCATACGGTGTTCCGCCCCAGATCGGCAGCAGTTGTGCTGCGTTATCTTGCTGGTAGAACGGTTTCAGCGGCTCGGCATCGCTTGCTGCGCTGATGACCAGATAGAGACGTTCATCAGCCTTCAAGGGACGTTCGGATAGCCAGGTTTGAGCAGTGATTTTTTCAGATGTCACAACAGTCGTCCTTGATGAGTGAATCTAAAAACTCATATCTGCTTCAATGCCTTCTTCGTAATTCGAGAGCTTTTGTAGAACACTCTCGTTACCCGAGTACTTCTCTTTCAACTGCTTTAGCTGCTGATCGGTGCCTTTGCAGTATTTGTTGATATCGCTGACTACCCGATTGAGGTTTTCAGGGTCCGCAGGATCGGGCTCGGGAATATCTCCGCGCAGTGAGTCGCAGTTATCCCTGTTTTTTACGTACGTTGAGACGTCGTCAGGAACGGTACTTTTGTTTTCCGCCGAACAGGAGACAAGCGGAAACATCAGCGCGAGAAGAAAAAGATAGGGCGAGACTGTGTTCATTTTAGTGCCCGTCATTTGACCAGTGAGGTTTGTCACTATTTCCGCCTACAAATTTGATCACGCCATACGTAGCGCCTACGGCATGAAGGTCGCTGTTCATACCGGTTTTAGGTGCTGAACTTATTGAAACGGATGTTCCAGAGGCATTATTGACCGCGAGTGTCCCTGTCCAACTGATGTTCATGTCAATTGCCAATTTTTGTGTGTGTCTAGAGGCAAGTGCTGGAGCGACATTGAGTCCGCTGATTCCATAACCATTTACCATCGCCCGTGCTCCCTGCGTGGAGGCTTGTTGATCAAAGGCTCCGGATTCGGAAGTGTGTGCCCATTTGATGTTTATTACGCCTCCCGGGTAACTGGGAACTTGTCGTGGATCGAAGCTTTGCTTAACGATTTTCCACGACCAATGCATTAGATAGGCTCGCTCAGGAGGTCGGTAGGTGGCAGAAATATGTACCGTCGAACCAGCGACTCTTAGCGCGTCTAGAAAACTGGTAACTGCTTCGCGAAAAGGAGATGCAAGGGCGGTAAGACTGGCGCTACCAAGGAATCTTCCTACCCATTGTGCGCCGCTGGGCTCATCAGCTGAAACGCTAACAGCTACAGGCGTCTGATCCGCAGTCGGAGTTAGTGTCGCTTGAACTGTCGCCATAATAGGGGGCCTCGATGGTGGCTTTTTCCGGTTTGTTGGACGCTACTTTCTGGGTCATACCTTTACTGTCGGTGACGCCATTGAAAATACCTCCAGATTCCAGCTTTATCTGATAGGGAATTCCTGATTTGGGTTTGCCGGTGACGTCGTCGTTAAGAACAAAAACCAAATCATGGGTGTTGGTTTCCGCTATGCCGCATACACCTCCCTTACACCTCTCGCATTCCTCACAGAACGGCGCATTGCGTTTCAGGGTGTTGATCTGTGCTGGCGTGAGCACTGCGCCGGCGTTGTCGGCGTCGGCCTGTTTCAGTACGCCAGGCATCAGCGGGGCAGCAGGTGTGCCGCTGCCGGGGCCTCCGCCGGAGTTCATCTTGATCGCCGGCCCGCTCATGGTCACGCCGCCGGCATCGATTTTGATGAAGCTGCCGCCCCCCACCAGCGTCAGTTCGGCGCCGGCTTCCATCACCACTTTCATGCCGCTGCTCAGGTGGATTTCCTGGCCTGCATCGATGAACTGGCCGGTGCCGATTTTGATGTGCTGGTTGACGCCTACCGTCAGGTGATCGTTGGCCTGCGCCTCAACCTTACGATCCTCGTAAACCGTGTGGTGCTCTTCAGCCTTGAATTCGCTGTAGCTGTTCTTCTCGACCGTATCGTGACGTTCATTACCGACCCGAATCTTCTGGTCATGCTCGATGTTCTCGTCCCAATCCCGCTGCGCATGCAGAAAAATCTGCTCCTGACCTTTCTTGTCTTCAATGCGCAGTTCGTTGAAACCGCCGCCACCCATGGAACTGAGGGTCTTGAACGTGGTGCGGGTCTTGTTCGCCGGCAGCGCGTACGGAACGGTGTTTTCCTTGTGGTACAGGCAGCCGCTGATCAGCGGTTGGTCGGGGTCGCCTTCAAGGAAGGTCACCAGCACTTCCATGCCGATGCGCGGGATGGCGATGCCGCCGTATTGGGCTCCGGCCCAGGCACTGGAAACGCGTAGCCAGCAGCTGGTTTTGTCGTCGGCCTGGCCTTCGCGGTCCCAGTGGAACTGGACTTTGACGCGGCCGTACTGGTCGCAGTGGATTTCTTCGCCTTTCGGGCCGGTGACCACGGCGCTCTGGCTGCCGAGGATGCGTGATTTCGGATGGCGCAGCGGTGGGCGGTTCGGCACGTCCCACGGGGTGGCCTGAAAGCGGTTGCGGTAGCCCTGATGGAAATCGTCTTTGAGCGCGGTGGTGTCGCTGGTGACCGACTCTTCGAGCACTTGCGGCTGTTTGCCTTCGTGCAGGACTTCGGTGAGCAGCCAGAGGTCGTTCCACTTGGCTTTCGGGTGTTGGGTCAGGGCGAGGAAATGGCCGCTGACCAGCAACGGCTGATCGCTCTTGCCTTCGGCGAGCTGGAAGTCGCTGCGGTGACGTTCGAGGGCGCGTTTGGCCAGATGTTTGCCGCGTTCACGGTCGATGAAACGGCCCGGATAATCGTAGTCCTCGAGGTCGGGCAGGGCATCGCCACGGTTTTCGCTTTCGAGGGTGATGCGCGGTTTTTCGAAATCGTAATCGCGGCGCGTGGTGCGGCTGGTGCGGGTTTCCAGGCGCAGGTCGAAGCGCTTGATCACCGGGTCGCTGGCGACCATGCCGGAGTCTTGTTGATAGGCCACGGGAGCGAGTTTCGGGAAGACGGTCTGGTCATCGCCGAACAGCAACAGGTGACCAGTAGCGCTGTGCTGGAAGTGGTAATGGATACCTTCTTCCTCGCACAAACGCTGGATGAAATGCAGGTCCGATTCATCGTATTGCACGCAATAAACGCGCTCGGGATAGATCGAACCGGTCTTGAATTGGTAGGCGTTGCTCTGGATACCGTGCTCTTCGAGAACCATGCCGATGATTTTTGGCACCGTGAGGTTCTGGAAAATGCGCTGGTTGAAGCGGTGCGCCAGATACGCCAGTTGCGGGCGCAGGGTCACGGAGTAGCACGTCAGGCGTTTGCCGGAATCGCCTTGCGCGGCGCGATAGATCTGGCCATGAATGCCGCTGCCGTCGGGCGACAGTTGCAGGAAGGCCGGTTTGTGCAGCAGGGTTTCGAGGTCCAGCGACGGCTGTTCACTGACCAGCTCTACCTCGAATACAAAAGGCTGGCTGATGGCTTCCCGACCGGTCAGGGTGAAAACCTGAAAGTCAGCGGAAAGACCTTCGATGGTCAGGGCAAAGTGGGTTTCATTGGCCGGCGCGAACATCCGTTGTTCCTCGTGCTGTCACAAATATCCGTAATTGCGAAAACAACATCGACCAGCAGAGCTGGCCGATGCTTGTAACGATCAGCCGCAATCAAGCGACTGGAAGACGCCAGTCATCGGAACCTGAAGTGCCGGATACTTCGTGGGTCCAGGTGATTTTGCGGTAGGTGAACTGCACTTCTTCCAGGTGAGTGAAGTGCGAGTTGCCCGGGTCCTGGCAGTTGTGCATTTTGTTGTTGATGGCGACGATGATCGCGTCTTCCAGTTTGGTGGTGTAGTAGTGCTCTTGAGTACCTTGAGCAGAAGTACGGTACCACTGGATAACGATTTCGCTCATGCGCTCGCCCGAAGTCAGAGCAGCTTGCAGCAGAGGCGAAGCCTTGTCGTAGACCTTGGTGATCACAACTGGTTTGTGAACGCGCTGACCGGTTGGCTGACCCGATTGTGGGTCACGCGGGATGATCACGTCGTGGCTGAAAGCCTGAACCATAACCTGGTCTTCGTGGCCTTCCTGGTAAGTGTTGCCAACGGAGTCGGCGGTGAATGCGCCGGCAGTGATCAGGCCTTGTTTCTCGCCAGTAACGGACATGTACGCTGGTGTTGCCATGAGGGTGCTCTCCTTGCGGAATAATTTAAGGGCCCGGAGGCGAAATCGCCCGGTGGGGGCCAGACAGTTATCAAGGAGCGTGCCAGGTTTTCTCAAGTCCCCGTGAGCCGGGGAGCAGATTGCTCTGGATCGCTGCTTGCAGGAAAATTCACCGCGATTTAAAGCGGAAAGTGCGCAACTTCTTGCGCAGTACTGCGCAAGAAGTTGCGCACTCGGCTACAGCCCAAGGTAGCCAAGGGCTGTAGCCAAGTCGTTAGTGAAATTTCGAAAACAAGTGCGCAAGAAGTTGCGCACTAAGGCGCATGGCCATCACTGGTTAGAATTGGTCAGCTGCGAAATGACCGATCCATCGCCCTTTTCTGCTGATCCGTCACTGGTCAGTGGCACCGTGCTTGCTGGAAAGTCCCTAGCCAGAGCCGATCCGGGTTTGACACTGGAAGGCGAGGGGGCGGTAAAGCGTCTTATAAATGAAACACCGCCCTCGGCTATACTCCCCGCATTTCGACTAGGCACGAGGACTCACTGTGAAGAACTGGACGTTGCGCCAACGCATTTTGGCGAGCTTTGCGGTGATTATCGCCATCATGTTGCTGATGGTCGTCGTCTCGTATTCGCGGTTGTTGAAGATCGAGGCCGGTGAGCAAAGCGTGCGGCAAGACGCGGTGCCCGGCGTGTATTACAGCTCGATGATCCGCAGTGCCTGGGTCGACAGTTATTTGCAGACGCAAGAGTTGCTTGGCCTGAAACGCGGGCAGGGAATCAGCGCCGAAGACGCGGCGGACTTCAAGTCGTTCGAGGCGCGCCTGAAAGAGCAGATGGGCAACTATCTCGCGACAGTGACCACGGATCAGGACAAGAGCGAATTCGCTCTGTTTCAGCAGGACGTGCTGGACTACAACAAGGTTCAGGCGGCTGTGCTGGACCTGCATCAGCGCGATCAGGACGAGCAGGCCGCTCAGCTGTTCAACGACAAGCTGACCCCGGCGTGGACCGCTGGCCGGATGAAACTCAACGACATCATTCGTGAAAACAAAGCCGTTGCCGACGAAGCCATGAACAACATCGACGATGCGGTGGCGGCGGCGAAAGTCAGCATGGGTATTTCCCTGCTTATAGCCATTCTGGCAGCCGGCGCCTGCGGTCTGCTGTTGATGCGCGCAATCATGGCGCCGATGAACCGCATCGTGCAGATCCTCGAAACCATGCGCACCGGCGACCTCAGTTCGCGTCTCAACCTTGATCGCAAGGACGAATTCGGCGCCGTGGAAACCGGCTTCAACGACATGATGGCCGAGCTGACCTCGCTGGTCTCGCAGGCCCAACGCTCCTCGGTGCAGGTGACCACCTCGGTGACCGAGATCGCCGCGACTTCCAAACAGCAGCAAGCCACCGCCACCGAAACCGCCGCCACCACCACTGAAATCGGCGCGACCTCCCGCGAGATCGCCGCGACTTCGCGGGATCTGGTGCGCACCATGACCGAAGTCTCCACCGCTGCCGATCAGGCTTCGGTACTCGCCGGCTCCGGCCAGCAAGGCCTGGCGCGCATGGAAGACACCATGCATTCGGTGATGGGCGCGGCGGATCTGGTCAACGCCAAACTGGCGATCCTCAATGAGAAGGCCGGCAACATCAACCAGGTGGTGGTGACCATCGTCAAGGTTGCCGACCAGACCAACCTGCTGTCGCTGAACGCCGCGATTGAAGCGGAGAAGGCCGGCGAATACGGTCGCGGTTTTGCGGTGGTTGCCACTGAAGTGCGGCGTCTGGCGGATCAGACTGCGGTCGCCACTTATGACATCGAGCAAATGGTCCGAGAGATCCAGTCGGCGGTGTCTGCCGGGGTGATGGGCATGGACAAGTTCTCCGAAGAAGTGCGCCGTGGCATGACTGAAGTGCAGCAGGTCGGTGAGCAGCTGTCGCAGATCATCCATCAGGTGCAGGCGCTGGCACCACGGGTGTTGATGGTCAACGAAGGCATGCAGGCCCAGGCCACGGGCGCCGAGCAGATCAATCACGCACTGGTGCAATTGGGCGACGCCAGCAGCCAGACCGTCGAGTCGTTGCGTCAGGCCAGTTTCGCCATCGATGAACTGAGCCAGGTGGCCGTCGGGCTGCGCAGCGGCGTTTCGCGATTCAAAGTCTGATGAGCGAAATCACCGCCAAACGCGGCGCTGCTCCGGTGGTGAAGCAGGCGTTGTTCCTGCTGTTTCGCATCGGCAACGAGCGTTACGCCTTGCGTGCGACCGAAGTCGCCGAGGTGCTGCCGCGTCTGCCGTTGAAGCCGATTGCCCGGGCGCCGGAATGGGTCGCCGGGGTGTTTGCCTATCGCGGCAAAGTGGTGCCGGTGATTGACCTCAGTGCGCTGACCTTCGGCGTACCGGCTCAGGCGCGCACCAGCACGCGACTGGTGCTGGTGCATTACCAGCCGGACGAGAGCCAGGCGGCGCAATGGCTCGGACTGATCCTTGAACAGGCGACCGATACCCTGCGTTGCGATCCGCTGGATTTCAAACCGTACGGGCTCGACAACCGCCAGACGCCTTACCTCGGTCCGGTGCGCGAAGATGCACAGGGGCTGGTGCAATGGGTGCGGGTCAACGACTTGCTCGATGAGTCGGTGCGGGTCTTGCTGTTCCCGACGCCAGTACTGGACCCGGCGCGGCTTGAGGAGCTGCCATGAGCGGCGACCAACGATTTTTCGACTTCCTCAAAGAACGCATCGGCCTCGATGTCACGTCGGTGGGGCCGGCGATCATCGAGCGCGCAGTGCGCCAACGCACGACGCTTTCGCAAGCGGCGCATGCTGACGAATATTGGTATTTGCTGCAGGGCTCGCGGGACGAGCAACAGGCGCTGATCGAAGCGGTGATCGTCCCGGAAACCTGGTTTTTCCGTTATCCGGAATCCTTTGCCACGCTCGGCAAACTGGCGCGCAAGCGCTTGGGCGAGCTGAACAACATGCGTGCGCTGCGCATCCTCAGCCTGCCGTGCTCCACCGGTGAAGAACCTTATTCGATCGCCATGGCACTGCTCGATGCCGGGCTCAAGCCCCATCAGTTCAAGGTTGATGGCATGGACGTCAGCCCGCTGTCGGTGGAAAAAGCCCGACGCGGTTTGTACGGCAAGAATTCGTTTCGCGGGCAGGAACTGGACTATCGCGAGCGGCATTTCATCGCCGAGCAGGATGGTCATCGGGTCAACGACAACGTGCGCGAACAGGTGCGCTTGCAGGTCGGCAACGTGCTCGATCCAGCACTGTTGGCCAGTGAGCCAGCGTTTGATTTCGTGTTCTGTCGCAACCTGCTGATCTATTTCGACCAGCCGACCCAGAAGCAGGTTTTCGAAGTGCTCAAACGCCTGACCCATGAAGACGGCGTGCTGTTTATCGGCCCGGCCGAGGGCAGTCTGCTCGGGCGTCTGGGCATGCGTTCGATTGGTATTCCGCAGTCATTCGCCTTCAGTCGCCACAGCGAACCGCATCCCGAGCCGTTACCGACGCCGGCACCAGTGCCGCTGCCCGTGCGCCAACCGGTGCGCGTCACACCGCCGCCAGTGCTGCGCAATCGACCGTTTGCTGGCGTGACGCCAATGCCGGTGACCAGCAAAAGCCCGAACCCGGATGCCACGACCTTGCTGGCGAATATCGCGGCGCTGGCCAACGAAGGAAAAAGTGCCGAGGCCCGCGTTGCGTGTGAACAGTATTTGCGCAGCCATGAACCGGTGGCGCAGGTGTTTTACTGGCTCGGCCTGCTCAGCGATGTCGCCGGCCTGACCCTCGAAGCGCAAAGTCATTACCGCAAAGCCTTGTACCTCGAACCGCAACACCCCGAAGCGCTGATGCATCTGGCTGCGTTGCTGCAAGCCCAGGGTGACAGCGCCGGTGCCAGACGATTGCAGGAGCGTGCCGCCCGCAGCACACGCACCGCCGACAGTGAGCGTAAACGATGATCCCGTCCGACACCTTGAACGTCACCCATGACGACGCACAGGCCATCGACGATTGCTGGAACCGCATCGGCATCCACGGCGACAAGTCTTGTCCGCTGCTCGAAGACCATATTCATTGCCGTAATTGTTCGGTGTATTCCGCCGCCGCCACGCGCCTGCTCGACCGTTATGCGTTGCAGCAGGACGAGCGCGATCCAGTCGCCACGGCGATTGAAACCGACGTCAAAACCCGTTCATTGCTGATGTTCCGTCTCGGCGAAGAGTGGCTGGGGCTGGCGACGCGCAGTCTGGTGGAGGTGGCGCCGTTGCAGGCGATTCACTCGCTGCCGCATCAGCGTTCGCGCGCCTTGCTCGGCGTGGCCAATGTGCGCGGGGCGCTGGTGGCGTGCCTGTCACTGGTCGAGCTGCTCGATCTGGACGGCAATGTTGCGCCGGCCACGGGCGCGCGGATCATGCCGCGCATGCTGATCATCGCCGCCCACGGTGGCCCGGTGGTGGTGCCGGTGGATGAAGTTGACGGGATTCATGCCATTGATGAGCGAATCCTCGACGCCGCATCGCGCTCCGGCGCGCAGGCCAGCGCCAAATACACCCGAGGCGTGTTGCCATTTCGCGGCCGCAGCCTGCGTTGGCTGGATGAAGAACAGTTGCTGTCCGCCGTGACCCGGAGCCTCACATGACCCCCGAGCAAATGCGCGACGCGTCCCTGCTTGAGCTGTTCAGCCTTGAAGCTGAGGCCCAGACCCAAGTGCTCAGCACCGGGCTGCTGGCGCTGGAGCGCAATCCGACCCAGGCCGATTACCTTGAGTCGTGCATGCGCGCCGCGCACTCCCTCAAAGGTGCGGCGCGGATCGTCGGGATCGACAGTGGCGTCAGCGTCGCGCACGTGATGGAAGATTGTCTGGTCAGTGCGCAGGAAGGCCGGTTGTTTCTGCGTCCCGAGCACATCGATGCGTTGTTGCAGGGCACCGATCTGCTGATGCGCATCGCCACGCCGGCCAACGGCCCGCAACCGGCGGACATCGAAGCCTATGTGCAATTGATGGCGCGGCTGCTTGATCCTTCGGCGGCGCCAGTTTCGGTGTCAGCGCCGATGGCTGAGTTGCAGCTCGAAGCGCCGCCCATGGTCGAACTGACCCCGCCAGTGGCGCCAGTCGAGCTGCCGGTGGAGATCGCCGATCCCGCCTCGCGCAAGAACAAACGCACCACCGAGGGGGGCGAGCGGGTACTGCGCGTCACCGCCGAACGCTTGAACAGTCTGCTCGATCTGTCGAGCAAATCACTGGTCGAAACCCAGCGCCTCAAACCGCATCTGGCGACCATGCAGCGCCTCAAGCGCATGCAGAACAACGGCCTGCGGGCGCTGGAAAGTCTCAACGTCCATCTCAAGGAGCACGCACTCGGCCTCGAAGCGCTGGAGGCACTGGAGGATGCGCGGCGTTTGCTCTCCGAATCGCAGCAGATGCTCACGGAGAAAACCGCCGAACTCGATGAGTTTGCCTGGCAAGCGAGCCAGCGTGCGCAGGTGCTGTACGACACCGCGCTGGCCTGTCGCATGCGGCCATTTGCCGATGTGCTGACCGGACAGGTACGCATGGTCCGCGACCTCGGCCGCAGTCTCGGCAAACAGGTACGACTGGAGATTGAAGGCGAAAAGACTCAGGTCGATCGCGACGTTCTGGAAAAACTCGAAGCGCCGCTGACCCATCTGCTGCGCAACGCGGTCGATCACGGTATCGAAACCCCGGAGCAACGCTTGCTCCAGGGCAAGCCCGAAGAAGGTCTGATCCGTCTGCGAGCCTCGCATCAGGCCGGTCTGCTGGTGCTGGAACTGAGCGATGACGGCAACGGCGTCGATCTGGAAAAGGTCCGCCGCAGCATCGTCGAACGCCAGTTATCCCCAGCCGAAACGGCGTCGCAGTTGAGCGAAGAAGAGCTGCTGACGTTCCTGTTTCTGCCCGGTTTCAGCCTGCGCGACACAGTCACCGAAGTCTCCGGCCGTGGCGTCGGGCTCGACGCGGTGCAGCACATGGTCCGCCAGTTACGTGGTGCAGTGGTGCTGGAGCAAGCAGCGGGCGAGGGCAGCCGCTTCCATTTGGAAGTGCCGCTGACCCTGTCGGTGGTGCGCAGTCTGGTGGTGGAAGTCGGCGACGAGGCTTACGCGTTTCCGTTGGCGCACATCGAGCGCATGTGCGATCTGGAGCCGCAGGACATCGTGCAAGTCGAGGGGCGTCAGCATTTCTGGCACGAGGGCCGGCATGTCGGGCTGGTCGCGGCCAGTCAGTTGTTGCTGCGTCCGGCGAGCCAGAACAGCGGTGAGACCCTGAAAGTCGTGGTGATCCGTGAGCGCGATGCGATCTACGGTGTGGCGGTCGAGCGCTTCATTGGCGAGCGAACTTTAGTGGTATTGCCGTTGGACGAGCGTCTGGGCAAAGTGCAGGACATTTCCGCCGGAGCCTTGCTCGACGATGGTTCGGTGGTGCTGATTGTCGATGTCGAAGACATGCTGCGCTCGGTGGATAAACTGCTCAATACCGGACGTCTTGAACGGATTGCCCGCAACGGTCATACGGCTGTGGAAGCTGTGCGCAAGCGGATTCTGGTGGTTGATGACTCGCTGACCGTGCGCGAGTTGCAACGCAAACTGTTGCTCAATCGCGGTTATGACGTGGCCGTCGCGGTGGACGGTATGGATGGCTGGAACGCCTTGCGTTCGGAGAACTTCGACTTGCTGATCACCGACATCGATATGCCGCGTATGGATGGCATTGAACTGGTCACGCTGTTGCGCCGCGACAACCGTCTGCAATCGCTGCCGGTAATGGTCGTTTCGTACAAGGATCGCGAAGAGGATCGGCGTCGTGGACTGGACGCTGGCGCCGACTATTATTTAGCCAAGGCCAGTTTTCATGACGACGCCCTGCTCGATGCTGTGGTCGAGCTCATCGGAGGAGCGCGGGCATGAAGATTGCTATCGTCAATGATATGCCCATGGCGGTGGAAGCCCTGCGCCGGGCGCTGGCATTCGAGCCGGCGCATCAAGTGGTCTGGGTCGCCGGCAACGGTGCCGAAGCGGTGCGCATGTGCGCAGAGAACACCCCGGATCTGATCCTGATGGACCTGATCATGCCGGTGATGGACGGCGTCGAAGCCACGCGACGGATCATGGCCGAGAGCCCGTGCGCCATCGTCATCGTTACGGTCGACCGCCAGCAGAACGTGCATCGGGTCTTCGAAGCGATGGGCCATGGCGCGCTGGATGTGGTTGATACTCCGGCCATTGGCGCTGGCAATGCTCAGGAAGCGGCGGCGCCGTTGCTGCGCAAGATTCTTAATATCGGCTGGCTGATCGGCGAGAAACCCAGCCGTTCGCGTGCCGCGCCGGCGTCGCCGCGCAGTTCGGGTTCGTGTCAGCGGCTGGTGGCCATCGGCTCGTCCGCTGGCGGCCCGGCGGCGCTTGAAGTGCTGCTCAAGGGCTTGCCACGGGATTTTTCCCCGGCGATTGTGCTGGTGCAGCATGTGGATCAGGTGTTCGCCGCCGGCATGGCCGAATGGCTGGCCAGCGCCAGCGGCCTCGATGTGCGTCTGGCCTGCGAAGGTGAGCCGCCGCAAAGCGGCAAGGTGCTGCTGGCCGGGACCAATCACCACATTCGATTACTGAAGAACGGCACGCTGGCCTACACCGCCGAACCGGTCAACGAGATCTACCGACCCTCGATTGATGTGTTTTTCGAGAGTGTCGCCAATTACTGGAATGGTGACGCGGTAGGGGTTTTATTGACCGGGATGGGACGCGACGGGGCGCAAGGGCTTAAGCTCATGCGCCAACAGGGTTATCTGACCATCGCGCAGGATCAGCAAAGCAGTGCGGTGTATGGCATGCCCAAAGCCGCAGCGGCGATTGATGCAGCCGTAGAAATTCGCCCACTGGAAAAGATAGCGCCACGATTGCTGGAGATTTTCCCCAAATGAACAGTTTTATCCGCAATCCTGGCCCCCGCAGTACTCAGGTGACCGCCCATGAATGACTTACAGATCGACGACATTAAAACCGACGAAAACGCCGCTATGGTGTTGTTGGTGGACGATCAGGCGATGATTGGCGAAGCCGTGCGCCGTGGGCTGTCGAATGAAGAAAACATCGACTTCCATTTCTGCTCCGACCCGCATCAGGCTGTGGCTCACGCGGTGCGGATCAAGCCGACGGTGATCCTGCAGGATCTGGTGATGCCCGGTCTCGATGGCCTGAGTCTGGTGCGCGAATATCGCAATCATCCGGCGACCAAGGACATTCCGATCATCGTGCTGTCGACCAAGGAAGACCCGCTGATCAAGAGCGCGGCGTTTTCTGCGGGGGCCAATGATTATTTGGTGAAACTGCCGGACACCATCGAACTGGTGGCGCGCATCCGTTATCACTCGCGCTCCTACATGACCTTGCTGCAACGCGATGCGGCTTATCGCGCGCTGCGCGTCAGTCAGCAGCAGTTGCTCGACACCAATCTGGTGCTGCAACGGTTGATGAACTCCGATGGCCTGACCGGGCTGTCAAACCGCCGTCACTTCGACGAGTACCTGGAGCTGGAGTGGCGCCGTTCGTTGCGTGATCAGAGCCAATTGTCACTGCTGATGATCGACGTCGATTACTTCAAGTCCTACAACGATACCTTCGGCCACGTCGAAGGTGATGAGGCGCTGCGCAAGGTCGCTACCGCAATCCGCGACGCCAGTGCCCGGCCATCGGACTTGCCTGCCCGTTACGGCGGTGAGGAATTCGCGCTGGTGCTGCCGAACACCTCGCCGGGCGGCGCTCGGCTGGTGGCGGAGAAACTGCGCCAGACCGTGGCGGCGCTGAAGATTCCGCACAATTCACCGGGTGACGGGGCGAGTCTGACCATCAGCATCGGCCTGGCGACCATGGTGCCGCAGACGGGCAGCGATTGCCGCTTGCTGATTTCGGCGGCGGATCGAGGCCTGTATCTGGCCAAAAACAATGGTCGCAACCAGGTGGGTATCGAGTAGACACCCTGTAGGAGTGAGCCTGCTCGCGATTCGATCTGACATTCAACATCTTTGTTGTCTGACACACCCTAATCGCGAGCAGGCTCACTCCTACAGTTGAATGGTGCAGGTCTGTGTCAAGCGATTAACCCCGACAGCCGCCAGACGGGCTGCCGTGACAGCTTGATTACGTTATACTCGCCGGCTTTCAAAAGTTCGCCAACGAGTGCTGCCCGTCATGGAAATCAACCCGATCCTGAACACCATCAAGGACCTGTCCGAGCGCTCCGAAACTATTCGGGGGTATCTTTGACTACGATCAAAAGCATGAGCGTCTGACCGAAGTCAATCGCGAGCTTGAAGATCCGAGCGTCTGGAACAAACCTGAATACGCCCAAGAACTGGGCCGCGAGCGCTCTGCGCTGGCGCTGATCGTCGATACGCTCGACGAGTTGAACGCTGGTCTGGCCGATTGCCGTGACCTGCTGGACATGGCCGTCGAAGAGAACGACGAAGGCGCAGTGGGCGATGTCGTCGCCGAGCTGGCCCGTCTCGAGGCCAATCTGGCCAAGCTCGAATTCCGCCGCATGTTCAGCCATGAAATGGACCCGAACAACGCCTACCTGGACATCCAGGCCGGTTCCGGCGGCACCGAAGCCCAGGACTGGGCCAACATCCTGCTGCGCATGTACCTGCGCTGGGCTGACAAACGCGGATTCGAAGCGACCATCATGGAGCTGTCGGCTGGTGAAGTCGCTGGCATCAAGGGCGCTACCGTGCACATCAAGGGCGAATACGCCTTTGGCTGGCTGCGTACCGAAATCGGCGTCCACCGTCTGGTGCGCAAGAGCCCGTTCGACTCCGGCAACCGTCGCCACACCTCGTTCTCCGCGGTTTTCGTCTCGCCCGAGATCGATGACAAGGTGGAAATCGAAATCAACCCGGCAGACCTGCGGATCGACACATATCGTTCCTCCGGTGCCGGTGGTCAGCACGTAAACACCACCGACTCGGCCGTACGTATCACCCACGTACCGACCAACACCGTGGTCAGTTGCCAGAACGAACGTTCCCAGCACGCCAACAAAGACACCGCCATGAAAATGCTGCGGGCCAAGTTGTACGAGCAGGAAATGCAGAAGCGCAACGCCGCGTCGCAAGCGCTGGAAGACACCAAGTCCGACATCGGCTGGGGTCACCAGATCCGCTCTTACGTGCTCGATGCGTCGCGGATCAAGGATCTGCGCACTAACATCGAACGCAGCGACTGCGACAAGGTGCTCGATGGCGACATCGACGAATACCTGGAAGCAAGCCTGAAATCGGGGCTGTAAAAAGACGCAACACAGGATCGACTGATTCAACTCGATCCCTGTAGGAGCCAGCCTGCTGGCGATCCCCGGGCCGCAAGGCCCGGGGGCAACGAACCTGATGGAATATCTAAAGACATGAGCGACCAACAACTCGACCCGCAAGCCCTGCAACAGGAAGAAAACTCCCTGATCGCCCTGCGCAAGGAAAAGCTTGCTGCCGAGCGCGCCAAGGGCAATGCCTTCCCGAACGACTTCCGTCGCGAAAACTACTGCGAAGATCTGCAGAAGAAGTACGCCGACAAGACCAAGGAAGAGCTGGCAGAGGCTGCAATCCCGGTCAAGGTTGCCGGTCGCATCATGCTCAACCGTGGCTCGTTCATGGTGATCCAGGACATGACCGGCCGCATTCAGGTTTACGTCAACCGTAAAACCCTGTCCGAAGACACCCTGGCCGCGGTGAAAACCTGGGACATGGGCGACATCATTGCCGCGGAAGGTACCCTGGCGCGTTCCGGCAAGGGCGACCTGTACGTTGAAATGACCAACGTGCGTCTGTTGACCAAGTCGCTGCGTCCGCTGCCGGACAAGCACCACGGCCTGACCGACACCGAACAGCGCTACCGTCAGCGTTACGTTGACCTGATCGTCAACGAAGAAGTGCGCCAGACCTTCCGCGTGCGTTCGCAAGTGATCGCGCACATCCGCAGCTTCCTGATGGCACGTGACTTCCTCGAAGTCGAAACGCCGATGCTGCAGACCATTCCGGGCGGCGCCGCAGCCAAGCCATTCGAAACCCACCACAACGCGCTGGACATGGAAATGTTCCTGCGTATCGCGCCTGAGCTGTACCTCAAGCGTCTGGTTGTCGGCGGCTTCGAGAAAGTGTTCGAGATCAACCGCAACTTCCGTAACGAAGGCGTTTCGACTCGTCACAACCCTGAATTCACCATGTTGGAGTTCTACCAGGCTTACGCCGACTACGAAGACAACATGGACCTGACCGAAGAACTGTTCCGTGAACTGGCGCAGCTGGTTCTGGGCAGCACTGACGTACCGTACGGCGAAAAAGTCTTCCACTTCGGCGAGCCATTCGTGCGCCTGTCGGTGTTCGACTCGATCCTCAAGTACAACCCTGAGCTGACCGCCGATGATCTGAACGACATCGACAAGGCTCGCGCCATCGCCAAGAAGGCCGGCGCCAAGGTGCTGGGCTTCGAAGGTCTGGGCAAGCTGCAGGTGATGATTTTCGAAGAACTGGTCGAGCACAAACTCGAGCAGCCGCACTTCATCACTCAGTACCCGTTCGAAGTGTCGCCGCTGGCCCGTCGCAACGACGACAACCCGAACGTCACCGACCGTTTCGAGCTGTTCATCGGTGGTCGTGAAATCGCCAACGCCTACTCCGAGTTGAACGAC
>NZ_JBIUXX010000009.1:0-21210 GCF_044744235.1 Pseudomonas sp. NPDC087346 | reverse complement strand
GCTGGTCCTCCTGCCCCCCCCCCCCCCCCCCCCCCCCCCCCCCCCCTACTCCGAGTTGAACGACGCGGAAGACCAGGCCGAGCGCTTCATGGCGCAGGTGGCCGACAAGGACGCCGGCGACGACGAAGCCATGCACTACGACGCCGACTTCGTTCGTGCGCTGGAGTACGGCATGCCGCCAACGGCGGGTGAAGGCATCGGCATCGACCGTCTGGTGATGTTGCTGACCAACTCCCCGTCGATCCGCGATGTGATCCTGTTCCCGCACATGCGACCGCAAGCGTAAACGTTTCAGTTAAAAAGCCGCCTAAAACAGGCGGCTTTTTATTGCCTGTCTGGTACAAATGTATCAATTGGTTACTTTTGAAATAACAGAGGAAGTCCTGTCGTGATGGTTGCTATGGCTCAAGAGGGTGCAGCGGGTATCGCCACTGCGGTCGCTGAAAGTGTTCAGTACCAGGGCCGCAAGGCCAGCCGACAGGGCAGTGAACAGCGACGCCAGGACATTCTCGATGCGGCGATGCGCATTGTCGTGCGTGACGGCGTGCGTGCAGTGCGCCACCGTGCGGTGGCTGCCGAGGCCGCTGTGCCGCTGTCGGCCACCACTTATTACTTCAAGGATATCGATGACCTGCTCACCGATACCTTCGCGCAATACGTCGAACGCAGCGCCGAATACATGGCCAAGTTGTGGGTCAACAACGAAGGCCTGCTGCGCGAGATGGTGGTCAGTGGCGACGGCAGCCCGGAGTCGCGCTCGCAACTGGCGGACGATATCGCCCGGCTGATGGCTGACTATGTGCACCGGCAACTGGTCAACCGTCGCGAGCACTTGATGGCCGAGCAGGCGTTCCGCCAGGAAGCGCTGCTCAACCCGCGTCTGGCGGAACTGGTGCGCTCGCATCAGCAGATTCTGTTGCAGGGCACCTGCCAGTTGTTTCAGGTATTGGGCTCGCGTGAACCGCAACAGGATGCCAAAGTGTTGACGGCGATTATCGGCCGGATGGAATATCAGGGCCTGCTCAACGGCGCCGAGCCTTTGGCCGAACAGGACATGCTCGGTATCTTGAATCGGTATATGCACCTGGTACTCGCCTCGGTATAACGCAATCCCCTGTAGGAGCTGCCGAAGGCTGCGATCTTTTGATCTTGTTTTTAAAAACCAAAGTCAAAAGATCGCAGCCTTCGGCAGCTCCTACAGGGAGACGTAGTGTTTCATAGGGAGTTTTGAATGAAAGCCTGGCGCGGCGTGCTGATCGCCTTGTCGTTTCTGTTGCTCAGCGGATGCCTGGTGACCTTCAAGGAGCCGATCCCCGCCAGTGCCCCGGCGCCCAAGGGCCTGCTCGGCAAATGGTCGAGCATCAATGCCTGGGGTGAGCCGATGAATCTGGAACTGACCCGCGTCGGCAACGACCGCTATCAGGCTGTCACCTGGCTCAAGGCCAAGCCCGGTGAGCGCGATGCCTATCCTTTCACTGTTTCGCGGCATGGCAGTCGCTGGTATCTGTCGGCGAAAGTCCCGGCACGTTTCGGCGGGCAATACACCATCGCCGGTTTCGAACTGACCGACAAACACGAATTGGTGGTCTACAACCTCGATCTCGAGCAGATCAATCAGGCAATCAAACAGCAAACCCTCGACGGTCAGCCCTTCCAGACCGACGACGGCGACGGCGTGCAGGTCGACAGCCGCCTCGACAAGGTCTTTGCTTACCTCGATGATCCGGCCAATTCCGACGTGTTCGTCGAAGCGGTGCGCTACCAGCGTCAGGTCAAAAGCGGCGCCAAATAATCCAGTACGTCACGTTTTCTACAGGAGTTTCGGGTGGACGATTACCAGCAGACGATACGCATGTTGTCCGATCGCATTGTGCTGGCGCAGACACCGATCCGCGTCCTCGACGCGGTCAAGTGGGACGAGAACGTGCGCAAGGGCTTCCTCAAGGCCAAGGGCAAGGAAATGCCCGCAGTCGATCGCGACTACTACCTCAACCGGCCGCTGACCTTCGATTCGAGCAAGGTCAAACTGGAATTCCAGAACATCGAGCGCGACATCACCCGCCAGCTCGGTCAGTTCAACCCGGTCGGGCAGATCATGCGCCGCATGTGCAAGGAATACCGGATGGTGGTGCGCATGCTCGAAGCGCGTGGCACCGAAGATTTCGGCCTGATCTCGCAAGAGTTGTACGGCGCTGCATCCGATGCATTCCATGCCGGTGACCCGACGCTGGCCGACCTTGGCCTGATGATGTCGGATTACCTGAACAACATCGATGGTCGTGGCGACCTCAAGGACGAACCGAAAATCCTCACCGCCAAGGACGCCGTGCATTTGTTGCAGACGCGTCTGAACAAAGTATTTGGCGAGGCCGAGGAAACCATCCGTGTGTTCGAGTCCGACGGTATCGTCGCCGACGCCGCTGCGGGTGCCGACTACATCAAGATCCGCACCGACGCGATGTTCAACGATCGCGACGTGCGCGCGCTGGAAGTCCATGAAGGTCTGGTGCATGTGGGCACCACGCTCAATGGCTTGAATCAGCCGATCTGCACCTTCCTGTCGAAAGGTCCGCCGTCATCGACGGTGACTCAGGAGGGTTTGGCGATCCTGATGGAAATCATCACCTTCGCGTCCTACCCGAGTCGCTTGCGTAAACTGACCAACCGTACCCGCGCCATTCATATGGTCGAGGAGGGCGCCGACTTCTTGCAGGTCTTCGAGTTCTTCCGCGAGCAGGGCTTCGAAATGGCGGAAAGCTACGGCAACGCCAGTCGTGTGTTCCGTGGATCGACGCCAACCGGTCTGCCATTTACCAAAGACTTGTCCTATCTCAAGGGCTTTATCATGGTTTACAACTACATTCAGTTGGCCGTGCGTAAGGGCAAGCTTGAGCAGATACCGCTGTTGTTCTGCGGCAAGACCACGCTGGAAGACATGCGCACCTTGCGTCAGCTGGTCGACGAGGGGCTGGTGGTACCGCCGAAGTATCTGCCGGACCAGTTCCGCGACTTGAATGCGTTGGCGGCGTGGATGTGCTTCTCCAACTTCCTCAACCATTTGAGCCTGGACCGGATCGAGGCGGATTACTCCAACATCCTCTAACCACAACAGATACCCCTGTGGGAGCTAGCCTGCTAGCGATAGCCATTGCACATTCAACATTGATGTTGCCTGACACACCGCTATCGCCAGCAGGCTAGCTCCTACAGTTTTTTATTGTGTTTCAACCTGAACCTTCGCGAGGTTTCACCGGATGAGAATCCTCGGCATCTTCTGCCTGCTCCTGACCCTCGGTGGTTGCAGTTCGCTGCTGTTCTACCCTGAGCCGGGCCAGATCTTCACCCCGGAAAAAGCCAAGCTCGAATACCGCACCGTGACCCTGACCACCGCCGACGGCCTCAAGCTGAACGCCTGGTGGCTGCCGGCCAAACCGGGCGTCGAAGTCAAAGGCACCGTCCTGCATCTGCACGGCAACGGCGGCAATCTGCCGATGCACCTCGGTGGCAGTTGGTGGTTGCCGAAAAACGGCTATCAAGTGTTGTTGGTCGACTATCGCGGTTATGGATTGTCCGAGGGCAAGCCAAGTTTGCCGGCGATCTATCAGGACATCGACGCCGCGTTCGCCTGGCTCGACAAGGCGCCCGAGGTCAAAGGCAAACCATTGATCCTGCTCGGCCAGAGCCTTGGCGGTTCGATGGCGGTGCATTGGCTGGTGGAGCATCCCGAGCGGCAGAAACAACTGAAGGCGTTGATCCTCGACGGTGCGCCCGCGAGCTATCGCAGCGTCGGCCAATACGCCCTCAGCACGTCATGGCTGACCTGGCCATTTCAAGTGCCGCTGTCGTGGCTGGTGCCGGACGGCGACAGCGCGATCAACGCGATGCCCAAACTCGACGGCGTGCCGAAGCTGATTTTCCACAGTATCGACGATTCGCTGGTACCGCTTTCCAATGGCATCCGTCTGTATCAAGCTGCGCCGCCACCGCGCGTGCTGCAACTGACCCGTGGCGGCCATGTACAGACCTTCGGCGACCCGGTCTGGCGTCAGGTGATGCTGCGCTATCTCGAAGACCCCGAGCATTTCAACGGCCTGCGCCGCCTCGGCGAAATCCCGAATTACCCGCAACCCCCGAATTCTGAAAATGAGAGTCCGCAATGAGTGAAGAACGTAACGCCATCCCGCTGATCATCACCGGTATCTGCAGCATCCTCGGCACCGTCGGTGCGCTGTGGTTCTACGGCTACCTGCATTTCGCCAAACCCGAGGATGCGTTGCTGCTCAACGAATTCACCATGCTCAAGACCGTTCCTGGCGAAGACTACAAAGTCTCGCTGGACCCGGCGCCGCAAGTGGCGCAGTGCATCGACGGCGTGCTGGTGCTGTTCGATACCGAACAGAAAGGCCTGACCGGTGTACTGATCAACGGCCAGAAAAAAGCCGTGCGCTGCATGGGCGAAGAAACCCCGCAAAAACTCGAGCCATAACCGGCTTTTTTGTAGGAGTGAGCCTGCTCGCGGCTACGTCCATTCAGTTGGCATTTATCTAGCTGACTCACCGCCATCGCGAGCAGGCTCACTCCTACAGGGTTTTGTGTTTGTGGATAAAAAAGCCCCGCCTGATTAACTCAGGCGGGGCTTTTGCGTTACGCAGTGAAGCTTAGTTCGAGCTTACCGCCGAACGTGGCATCACTGGCTGGTTGTCGTTGGAAATGGTCACTTCCACACGACGGTTCATTGCACGGCCGGAAACGCTGCCGTTCTCGGCAACCGGATATTCCTTGCCGTATCCCTGCGAAACGATGCGCGCAGGATCTACGCCCATTTTCACCAGAGCAGTACGTACGGAATTAGCGCGACGCTCAGACAGCGTCTGGTTGTGGCTGGCGCTACCTGTGCTATCGGTGTAACCCTCAACGATCACTTTGCGGTCAGGGTTTTCCTGAAGGAACTGCGCGAGTTTGTTGATATTGACCAGACCGCTGGACTTCAGGTCTGCACGGTCGGTGGCGAACAGCACATCACCGAAAGTCACCAGCGTACCGCGATCGGTCTGTTTGGCATTCAGGCTGTCCTGAAGCTGTTTGATCTGCTGATCACGGGCATCCAGACGCGCCTGGGCACGTTGTGCGGAGGCGTTTTTCAGATTGTTTTCAGCGGTGCGCAGGGCGATGGTCTGCTTCGCCACTTCGACACGCTGGTTGGTCAGGTAAGCCAGTTGATCGACCTTGGACGCATCTTGCTTGTCCATGTAGGCCTTGTCAGCCTTGTCGAGGTAATCGCTGGCGTCCTTGGTTTCCAGTGCCGCCACTTTGCTTGCTTGCGGGTTGGCTTGCAGGCCGGCGTAGTTGGTGCGTGCCTGTTCCAGATTCTGGTTTGGCGGAGTGGAGCAGGCAGCCAGGGCAACGCTTGCGGCCAGAAGAGCGGGAATCATCAGTTGCTTACGCATAATTTGTCGTCCTTTCTATCGATAAGAGTTTCAGCCTTGCGGTCGGGATGCGCGCTTATTGCACTGGGCGCTGACTTTCCTGACGCAGTTCCTGAACACCTTTCTGGGAATCCTTCACAGCCAGTTCTGCCTTGGCGGCTTGAGCCTTGCGTTCCGCTACGCGAGCGTCCCACTCGGCCTGTTCGGACAGGGTGCGAGCTTCGTCATACTTCTTGTCGTGCATGGCGATTTCGGCTTGTTTCAGTTTGTCCTGCGCTTGCTTCATCTCGACCGCTGCGAACTCGGTACCGCCAGCGCTGACGGCGCTGTTCACGGCCGATTGAGTCACCGCGTATTGCTCGGTCGGTGGATTACCGGCGCAACCGGCCAGAACGAAGCTGGTGCCGATAGCCAGGGCAGCCAGTTTCAGACCGCGCAGGTGGGAAAACGTGGTTGGGTTTTTCATGGTCTTCAACTCCATTAGGCATCTCCTGAAAACATCTGAATCCATGCCGGTCGAGGAGCCGCAAGCGTCGTGTGAAAGCGCTTTTTTGAAACGCTCGTACCAGGCGTGGTTACAGGTTCCGACCGGAGGCGTTTTTCAAAAGTTCAGAAAAGATGGCTACTGGCCAAAAAAAACATGACCGAATGGACAAGGCTCTAGGACGGGAACTTTGGGGGAGGGGAGGGGTATTTCGTTGTTCTCGGAGGGCGGTAAATAGCAATGTTTTGAAGATAAATACAGTCCCTGTGGGAGCGGGCTTGCCCGCGATGGGGCCGTCAAATTCAGCCATTGTTTGACTGATCTGACGCCATCGCGGGCAAGCCCGCTCCCACAGGTTTTTCTATAGCCAATCAGTGTTTTTGCTTGCCCTCACTGGCCGACAAATCCTGCAAATGCCGCCGCGACAGCGCCAGAAAACGCGGCGTAGGCCCGACGTCCTCATACAGCGGATCACCTTCCTCATCGGTGGCAACCACGGTCGAACCTTTGACATACGGCAGACTCGCCTCGAACTCTTCGAGCGCGCAGCCGATCAGTTCGCCAAGTAGCTCCTCGGGGTGGCGTTTGGGGTACATTTCGGCAATCGCGGCCAGCCTCGCAGCGGCCTCGACATCCAGATGAATCGTGTAGCCAGTGTCGGTCAGGCGACCTTTGGCGTTTTCTTCCCAATGCTGGGCGAGTTCACGGATTTTCATAATGACCTCATGTCACACCTGCTCATGGCAGGCCCTTGTGAGTGTCCGCCGGTGGCCGGCGGCAAGCCGTTGTACGGCTTACTGTTGAGACTAGCTTTTAGCCACAAGGTTTAAAGTCCCTTCGTCGTCTGCTTGTCAGACGCGCCGCAGAGCGGCACTCTCTGTCCACAAGCCTTTGTTTCCAAGCCGTCTGGATTACCGCTGGAGAACTGCTGATGACCGATATTGATGCACGCTTGCGCGAGGACGTTCACCTCTTGGGTGAGCTGTTGGGCAATACCATTCGTGACCAGTATGGCGAGGACTTCCTCGCCAAGATCGAGCAGATCCGCAAGGGCGCCAAGGCTGACCGGCGCGGCTCGATGGACGCCGAACTGAGCGCCAGCCTCAACCAGTTGAGCGAAGACGAATTGCTCCCGGTGGCGCGTGCGTTCAACCAGTTTCTCAATCTGGCGAACATCGCCGAGCAATATCAGTTGATTCATCGTCGCGAAGAATCGCAGCCCGCACCGTTCGAATCCCGCGTGCTACCGGAACTGCTGGCGCGTCTGCGCAGCGAAGGCCACAGCGCCGAATCCCTGGCGCGGCAACTGGCGCGGCTGGAAATCGAACTGGTGCTGACTGCGCACCCGACCGAAGTCGCACGGCGCACACTGATCCAGAAGTACGACGCCATCGCCGCGCAACTTGCAGCTCTGGATCATCGCGACCTGACCAGCGCCGAGCGCGAACAAATCCAGAACACCCTGCAACGCCTGATCGCCGAAGCCTGGCATACCGAGGAAATCCGCCGTACCCGGCCAACCCCGGTGGACGAAGCGAAATGGGGTTTTGCGGTGATCGAGCATTCGCTGTGGCAGGCGATTCCGCACCATATGCGCAAGGCCGATCAGGCGTTGTTTGCCGCTACCGGCCTGCGTCTGCCACTGGAGGCGGCGCCGATCCGCTTCGCTTCGTGGATGGGCGGCGACCGTGACGGCAACCCGAATGTCACCGCTGCGGTGACCCGCGAAGTGTTGCTGCTGGCACGCTGGATGGCGGCCGATCTGTACTTGCGCGATGTCGATCACCTGGCGGCCGAGTTGTCGATGCAACAGGCCAGCGAAGCGCTCAAGGCCAAGGCCGGCGACAGCGCCGAACCGTACCGTGCGGTGCTCAAGCAATTGCGTGAACGGCTGCGAGCCACGCGTAACTGGGCGCACACCTCGTTAACCGCGACCACGCCAGCACCAGCCGATGTGCTGCAAAACAACCGCGATCTGCTTGATCCGCTGGAGCTGTGCTTCAACTCGCTGCACGAATGCGGCATGGGCGTGATCGCCGACGGGCCGTTGCTCGATTGCTTGCGTCGGGCGGTGACGTTTGGCCTGTTTCTGGTGCGCCTCGATGTGCGTCAGGACTCGTCGCGGCACAGCTCGGCGATGACTGAAATCACCGATTACCTGGGCCTCGGTCGTTATGAAG
Organism: Pseudomonas sp. NPDC087346; assembly: GCF_044744235.1. Lineage (NCBI taxonomy): Bacteria > Pseudomonadati > Pseudomonadota > Gammaproteobacteria > Pseudomonadales > Pseudomonadaceae > Pseudomonas > Pseudomonas sp. NPDC087346. The sequence goes on along the minus strand of NZ_JBIUXX010000009.1, from coordinate 13,120 downwards.
ACTGGGACGAAGAGCAGCGCATCACCTTCCTGACCCGCGAACTCACCAATCGTCGGCCACTGCTGCCCGCGCATTTCAAACCGTCGGCCGACACCGCCGAAGTGCTCAATACCTGCAAGGAAATTGCCGCTGCACCGGGCGCCTCGTTGGGCTCTTACGTAATCTCGATGGCTGGCGCTGCATCCGATGTGCTCGCCGTGCAACTGCTGCTGAAAGAGGCCGGCGTGCTGCGGCCGATGCGCGTGGTGCCGCTGTTCGAAACCCTTGCCGACCTCGACAACGCCGGGCCAGTGATCGAGCGTCTGTTGCTGCTGCCGGGTTATCGCGCACGCTTGCAAGGCCCGCAGGAAGTGATGATCGGCTATTCCGACTCGGCCAAGGACGCGGGCACCACCGCCGCCGCCTGGGCGCAATATCGGGCACAGGAACGCCTGGTGGAAATCTGCCGCGAACAGCAAGTCGAACTGCTGTTGTTCCACGGTCGCGGCGGCACCGTGGGCCGTGGCGGCGGTCCGGCGCATGCGGCGATTCTGTCGCAACCACCGGGGTCGGTGGCGGGGCGTTTCCGCACCACCGAGCAAGGGGAAATGATTCGTTTCAAATTCGGCCTGCCGGACATCGCCGAGCAAAACCTCAATCTGTACCTCGCGGCGGTGCTCGAAGCGACCTTGCTGCCACCGCCACCACCGACGCCGGAATGGCGGCATCTGATGGACGAATTGGCCGCCGACGGTGTCAGCGCTTATCGCGCCGTGGTGCGGGAGAATCCGCAGTTCGTCGAATACTTCCGCCAGTCCACGCCGGAACAGGAACTGGGTCGCTTGCCACTGGGCAGCCGGCCAGCCAAGCGCCGTGCTGGCGGTATCGAGAGTCTGCGGGCGATCCCGTGGATCTTCGGCTGGACCCAGACGCGGCTGATGCTGCCGGCGTGGCTCGGCTGGGAGTCGGCGCTGAGCAAAGCGCTGGAGCGTGGCGAGGGTGAACTGCTCGGGCAGATGCGCGAGCAGTGGCCATTCTTCCGAACCCGCATCGACATGCTGGAAATGGTGCTGGCCAAGGCTGACGCGGATATTGCGCTGTCCTACGACGAGCGACTGGTGGAGTCGGACTTGTTACCTTTGGGTGTGCACTTACGCGACCTATTGTCGCAGGCATGTTCCGTGGTACTTGGCCTGACCGGGCAGTCGCAGCTGCTGGCACATAGCCCGGATACCCTCGAATTCATCCGTCTGCGCAACACTTACCTCGACCCGCTACATCTATTGCAGGCCGAGCTGTTGGCCCGTTCGCGGCAGCAGAATGTCGAGCAGGGCAGCCCGGTGGAACAGGCGCTGCTGGTGTCTGTGGCGGGGATTGCCGCCGGTTTGCGTAATACCGGCTAAGATTTTTGCTGGAGCGTACGGCGCCCGGGGCCAGCCTCGGGCGCTGCTTTGTGTGCAGGTGAAATATGCGGTCAGGCGACAGTTAATGATGGGGTTGCGACTTGGGTTACCGGGTCGCAAGGTCGCGGAAGACGTCGGTTTCTCCGACTTTTGGCGTCTTGTGTGGGCGCAGCCTGCTGTGTATCTTGATCAGCCTTTGGCCGTTTGGGCGGCCACGACCGGTTTTTGACAAGATTTGCCCAAAGAGGCGAATCCTTTGTTTTGTATAAGCTTTCTATAAAAAAATTGAGGAGCACATCTAATGCGCGTCATTCTGCTGGGAGCTCCCGGGGCCGGTAAAGGTACTCAGGCTAAGTTCATCACCGAGAAATTCGGCATTCCGCAAATCTCCACCGGCGACATGCTGCGTGCTGCGGTCAAGGCCGGCACTCCACTGGGCGTTCAAGCCAAGAGCATCATGGATGCCGGCGGCCTGGTGTCGGATGACCTGATCATCGCATTGGTCCAGGACCGTATCGCGCAAGCAGATTGCGCCAACGGCTTCCTGTTCGACGGTTTCCCGCGCACCATTCCTCAGGCTGAAGCGCTGGTCACTGCCGGCGTCGAGCTGGACGCAGTGGTTGAAATCGCTGTTGAAGACGAAGAAATCGTTCAGCGTATCGCTGGTCGTCGCGTTCACGAGGCCAGCGGCCGCGTTTACCACATCGTCTACAACCCGCCGAAAATCGCTGGCAAAGACGACATCACCGGTGACGAACTGGTGCAGCGCAAGGACGACACCGAAGAAACCGTGCGTCATCGCCTGTCGGTCTACCATTCGCAGACCAAGCCGCTGGTGGATTTCTACCAGAAGCTGTCGGCCGCCAACGGCAAGCCGAAGTACAGCCACATCCCTGGCGTCGGTTCGGTTGAAGCAATCACCGCCAAGGTGCTTGAAGCGCTGAGCTGAAATGTCTGATCGGCTGCATCATCCACGGCCCGCTTGCGGGCCGTAGTTGTTTATACTGGCGCACTTTTCCCCACCCCTGTTTTGGAAACATCGATGAGCACCTTGCTGGCCCTGGACACCGCGACTGAAGCTTGCTCCGTTGCCTTGCTGCATGACGGCAAGGTCACAAGCCATTACGAGGTGATCCCGCGCCTGCATGCGCAGAAATTGCTGCCGATGATCCAGCAACTGCTGGCCGACGCCGGCACCACCCTGCAAGCGGTGGATGCCATTGCATTTGGCCGTGGCCCGGGCGCTTTCACTGGCGTGCGGATTGCCATCGGTGTGGTGCAAGGGCTGGCGTTCGCGCTGGATCGTCCGGTGCTTCCAGTGTCCAACCTAGCTGTGCTGGCGCAGCGTGCCTATCGCGAACATGGCGTGAGCCAGGTGGCGGCGGCAATCGATGCGCGAATGGATGAAGTCTACTGGGGCTGCTATCGCGAGACGGCGGGGGAGATGCGTCTGGTGGGTGTCGAAGCGGTGTTGCCTCCGGAAGTCGCGGCGCTGCCTGCGGATTCGACCGGCGACTGGTTCGGTGCTGGCACTGGTTGGGGTTATGGCGAGCGAATCGCGGTCAAGCTGACCGGTTCGGACGCAGGAATGTTGCCCCACGCCGAAGACCTGCTGACCCTGGCGCGCTTTGCCTGGGAACGCGGCGAATCGGTCCCGGCAGACGAAGCGCAACCGGTCTACCTGCGCGACAAAGTGGCCACCCCCAAGGCTCGTTGAATGCAAGTGTTCTGTACAGAGAGCTTTTGTGGCGAGGGGATTTATCCCCGTTCGGCTGCGGAGCAGTCGTAGTCGCGTAAAACGCGGTCCCTCAGTAATACCGTGTTTGCTGGTTTTGGGGTTGCTCCGCAACCCAGCGGGGATAAATCCCCTCGCCACAAAAAATCTTCGCAATCCCGGCGCCTTTATTCCAATTCCTGCCAATCGTCAGTTTCCAGCCCCTCGCTTTAAACCTTTTGCCCTTTATGTGTTCTAGTTATCACTCGGCGATTTGCTAAGTCGGTCAGGTGCCGCTAAATTGCCATCATCGATACCGAGCATGAATTTATGCGTATAGACGGCCTTTCCTCTCAGTCCTACCCCATCAAGCGCAAGCCTCGCAAAGGCAATGTTGCGCAGGATGAATCCGTCGATGATATCGAAGGCGAGCTGGAATTCCCGACTGAAGAGCAACTGGCCGCACGTGCTGCCAAAGCCACTGCGCAGCGCCTGAGCAATTTGCCAGCCCGTCAGCAAGACCTGATTTATCACCGTGCGATGAGCAAAAGCGTAGCGATGGCTCTGGCCAGCTACCTGAGCACCGCCGGTTTTGTCGATTGGGATGCCGACGTGCTGGGCCTCGATCTGTACATCTGATGGATCTGCCTTACTACCTCGGTTGCCCGTCCTGGAGCGAAAACGCCTGGCGCGAGTATCTGTACCCGGTAGACGCAAAAACTTCCGACTTCCTCGGTCTCTATTCCCAAGTGTTCAACGCCGTAGAGGGCAATACGACCTTCTACGCCAGCCCGTCGCCGGCCACCGTGCAGCGTTGGGCCGAGATCATGCCCGAACACTTTCGCTTCACCGCCAAGTTTCCCGGTGACATCAGTCACGGCGGTGACTTGCGCGAACAACTGACCGCCGCCGAAAACTTCGTCCAGTTACTCCGTCCGCTCGGTGAGCGGGTATCGCCGCTGTGGCTGCAACTGTCAAAAAGCTTCACCCCGCAACGGTTGCCCGAGCTGGCGGCGTTCATCGATGCGCTGGATTGCCCGCTGGCGGTGGAAGTGCGGCATGAGCAGTTCTTCGCCAAAGGTGAAAGCGAACGCCTGCTCAATCGCCTGTTGCTCGACCGTGGCGTGGAGCGCATCTGCCTCGATCCGCGTGCGTTGTTCAGTTGCCTGTCGACCGAATCATCGGTGATCCACGCCCAGTCGAAAAAGCCCCGAGTACCAACCCGGCCAGCGGCGTTCACCCAATTCCCGCAGGTGCGCTTCATCGGCCATCCCGAGCTGGAAGCCAACGATCCGTTCCTCGTGCCGTGGGTGGCGAAAATCGCCGAGTGGATCGAAGAAGGGCGCACGCCGTACATCTTCCTGCACACCGCCGATAACCTTCTGGCGGCGAAGCTGGCGCAACGTTTTCACGCACAACTGATGCAACGTTTGCCTGGCCTGCCATCCCTGCCTGAGCTATACAGAGAACCCGCCGCCGAGCAACTTGGCCTGCTCTGAGGCGGATTCGTTTCCCTGCCCAGGAGCCCGTCGATGGATGCCCAAGCCTGTAAAGCACAAGAGCGTAGAGCCCACGCCTTCAAAGCCCTGCATGAACGTCCCGGGATTTTCGTGATTCCCAATCCGTGGGATGCGGGCTCGGCGAAGATGCTCGCCAGTCTTGGCTATCAGGCACTCGCCACCACCAGCGCCGGTTACGCGTTTTCCCAAGGCAAAGCCGATGGCGCCTTGAGCCTCGAAGATACCCTGGCCAACGTCCGGGCGATTGTTGCAGCGACGGATCTGCCGGTGGCGGTGGACCTGGAAAACGGTTTCGCCGACGACCCAACCGAATGCGCGCAAAGCCTGATTCGTGCTGCGGAGGCGGGTGCGGTCGGTGGCTCGATCGAAGACGCCACGGGTCGTGCCGATGCGCCGATCTATTGTTTCGATCACGCGGTGGCACGGATCGAAGCAGCCGTCGCCGCCGTGCGCACCTTGCCGTTTCCATTCCTTCTGACGGCACGTGCGGAAAACTATCTGCACGGCAATCCCGACATCAACGACACCATCCGCCGCTTGCAGGCCTTTGCCGAGGCCGGCGCCGACGTGCTTTATGCGCCGGGGCTGCGCAGCGCCGAAGAAGTGCTGGCGGTGGTGCGTGCGGTGGCGCCGAAACCGGTCAACGTGTTGATGTCCGGCGGCTTGAAACTGACGGTGCAACAGTTGGAAGAAATCGGCGTGCGGCGCATCAGCACCGGTTCGGCATTGGCGCTGGCGGCGTACGGTGAGTTTTTCCGCGCGGCGCAAGAGATCCAGCAATCCGGCACGTTTGGCTTTACCTCGCAGTCGATGCCGTATGCGCGGGCCAATCAGTTTTTCAAAGGCTGAACATGGTGCGCTGGATCGGCTTGTTGATTCTGCTGATCCTCAGCAGCGCGGTGGTCAGCGTCTGGCGCGGCTGGCTACCGCTGTCGCCGGAATGGAATCCGTGGGCACCGCTGGATGTGAAGGCGAGGCCGAACTGGCTGACCGGCTACAAACTGATGCGCCTGCGCGGCGATCCGCAATTGTGTGAACAGGTCTTGCGCAGCTCGGGCCTGCGGGTCGCGCCGCAATCGGATACGCCGGACGCCAAGTGTCCGTTGATCGACGCCGTGCGGGTTCAGAGCGGCGAGGTGGCGCTGAGCAGCAGCTTCCTCGCCAGTTGCCCTCTGGCGGTGGCGTACGCGATGTTCGAGCGCCATGAGCTGCAACCGGCCGCTCAGGCTGTTTATGGGCAGCCAGTGACGCGGCTTGATCACCTCGGCAGCTTTGCCTGCCGCAATATCTACAATCGCGAGAATGGCGCTCTCAGCAAGCACGCGAGTGCCGATGCGCTGGATATCGCCGGTTTTCGTCTGGCGGACGGCCGCACGATCAGCGTGCTCAAGGACTGGCCGAAACAAAATCAGGACGCGCAGTTTCTACGTCAGGTGCGTGACGGTGCCTGCGAGATGTTCAGTGTGGTGTTGAGCCCGGATTACAACGCCGCCCATCGCAATCACTTTCATGTCGATGTCGGGCGCTGGAGCGTGTGTCGCTGAGGGTCAGGCGGCGATGCGCAGGTTCTGCAGAACGATCGGACGTGCCCAGCCGTTATCGAAGTCCAGAGCCTTCTGCTGTTCGACGATTTCTTCTGGCGGGAATGGCGGGTACGGCTTCTGCATCAGATCGAGGTCGAACTCGGCAATCGGCAGGTACAGAGGACGTTTTTGCGGCGCAGCGCCCGGCTCCGGAATCGGTTGACCATTGTTGATCACGATTGGACGAACCCAACTGCTGTCGAAGTCCTGCTGCTCTTGCTGAGCCTTGAGTTCTTCTGGCGGGAACGGTGGGAACGGCTTGTCGGCCAGCTCCATTTCGAACTCGGCGATTGGCAGGAACAGCGGCTCTGGCGGACGCACTTCGGTGTCGACCACGTTGCATTCGCGTTGGTCGACGATGTGCGCGTGCAGTTCGCTGCCGACGGTCGGCTCTACATCGCTGTTGAGGTCAACCGGTGGAAAAGTGCCGCAGGCCGGGACCACATCACTCGTCTGCTCGGACATCGCCTGGGCGAAAAAGTCCTGCCACAGGTGGCTGACGCCGCCCAGTGCTTGAGTGTTATGACGGCTGAAGTCGCCTTTGGGCGAAATGTAGCCAATCGATGTGGGAAGAATGCCTGACATTTTTTTCGGTCGACGCTCAGCTCTGGCAAAATGCGCATTGATTGGGTTATCGGCAGTTTTTGCCGATCCTTAACTTTTTGAGCGTGTTTTCCATGATTGAGCAACCTGCGGCCTGCCGCATCCATGTCGAAGCCCTCGGCCCGACGTTCGCGACGCAGGCCGAGCAGTGGGCCGAACGCCTGGGCCTGCCGCTGCAAGTGGCTGACGGCGAGTTCGCCTTGCAGGTCGGCGAGCAGGGTTTGCAGCTGCAACAACTGGGGCCGGACGCGCCGGGCCCGGTGCGGGTGGACTTCGTCGAAGGTGGCGCGGCCCATCGTCGGTTGTACGGCGGCGGCAGCGGCCAGATGATCGCCAAGGCTGTCGGCGTCGCCCAAGGCGTGCGCCCACGGGTGCTGGATGCCACGGCGGGACTGGGCAAGGACGCGTTCGTGCTGGCGAGTCTGGGTTGCGAGATGAGCCTGATCGAACGTCAGCCGCTGATCGGCGCGCTGCTTGAGGATGGTCTGGCGCGTGGCGCGGAAGATTTCGAAGTGGCGCCGATTGTGGCGCGGATGAAGTTGCTCAAGGGCAATTCCATCGAAGTGATGCGCAACTGGGAAGGCGAGCCGCCGCAGGTGATCTACCTTGACCCGATGTTTCCCCATCGCGAGAAAACCGCGCTGGTGAAGAAAGAGATGCGTCTGTTTCGGCCATTGGTCGGTGATGATCCGGATGCGCCGGCTTTGCTTGAAGCTGCCTTGGCGCTGGCCACTCACCGCGTGGTGGTCAAGCGTCCGCGCAAGGCGCCGTGCATTGACGGGCCGAAGCCAAGTCATGCGCTGGATGGCAAATCCAGCCGGTACGACATCTACCCGAAGAAAGCGCTCAAACCCTGAGACCGGGTCGCCCCAATCGCTGGCAAGCCAGCTCCCACAGGGATCGTGGCGTGAACACAAATTGTGTGCACATCACTAAAACCTGTGGGAGCTGGCCTGCCAGCGATGGCGTCAGAACAGACGCTGACGAATCAGGGCCGATAAGCCCGCATAAACAACCCCACCACTTCCTGCACATGGCTCTCCGCCGCCTCGCCAGTCAGCGGCTCGCCGCAGCCATACAGCAGCCGAAAATTCCCCGCGCCCTTGAGCAGGCAAAAGAAATGCTCGGCAGCGTTGCGCGACTTGTCGATGCTCAGCGCGCCGGTTTCATGCACCCGCGTCAGCAAGCGCTCCATGCCTTGCAACATGCGTTGCGGGCCGGCCTCGAAGAAGATCAGTGACAGCTTCGGGTCCTGACTGCCCAGCGCCATGATCAGGCGATGCAGGTTCACCGATTCATCGCTGTTGATCAGTTGATGAAAGCCCCGGGCAATGTTCAGCAACACATTTTCCACGGCGATGCCTTCCGGCAATTCGAAGAACAATGGCGGTAATTGCTGCTCACATTTGGCCACCACGGCGGCGGAGAACAGCGTTTCCTTGTCGTTGAAATGGCTATAGACCGTCAATTTCGACACGCCAGCCTCGGCAGCCACCGCGTCCATGCTGGTGCTGGCATAGCCCTGACTCAGAAACAGGGTTTTCGCCGCTTCGAGGATCGCCTGGCGCTTGGCCAGATCCTTTGGACGGCCCGGGCCGCTTGGAGCTGAAAGATTGTTCGACATTCTTGGCTTTTATTACTGGACTGGTGAGTTTGGTATTAATAACATACCGGCCAGTATAATTATTCCAAGCACCATTAGCGAAAGGTCCGTCATCATGTTCCGCCATGCACTGCACCTCACGTGGCCCTTTGCATTGCCAGTCAGTCTGGTTTTTTTATTGTCCGCGTGCGGTCAGGAAGAGGCGGCGCAAGTCGCTGTACGCCCCGCCATGGTGGTGCAGCCGGAGCCTTCGGCGCAGGCGATGGAAAGTTATCCGGGTGAGGTTCGCGCTCGCTATGAACCGGATCTGGCGTTCCGTATTGGCGGCAAAGTCAGCCGACGACTGGTCGAAGAAGGTCAGCGTGTGAAGGCCGATCAGGCCCTCGCTGAACTCGATCCGCAGGATGTACGCCTGCAACTGGAAGCCACCCGCGCTCAGGTCAGCGCCGCCGAGGCCAATCTGAACCTGGTACGCGCCGAGCGTGACCGCTACAAGACCTTGATGGATCGGCAGATGGTCAGTCGCTCCGCCTATGACAACTCTGAAAACCTCTACCGCTCTGGCGAAGCCCGCCTCAAACAAATCAAAGCCGAATTCAACGTTTCGACCAATCAGGCCAGTTACGCGGTGCTGCGTGCGCCACAGGATGGCGTGGTAGCCAAGCGTTTGATTGAAGTCGGGCAGGTGGTCGCCGCCGGGCAAACCGTGTTCACCCTCGCCACCGACGGCGAGCGTGAAGTGTCGATCAGCCTGCCGGAACAGAATTTTGGCCGCTTCAAGGTCGGTCAGCCGGTGTCGGTGGAATTGTGGACGCAACCAAACCAGCGCTTCCCCGGGCAGATTCGTGAGCTGTCGCCCGCCGCCGATCCTAAGTCGCGGACCTTCGCTGCACGCATCGCATTCACCGCCGGCAAAGTCCCGGCCGAACTCGGCCAAAGCGCCCGGGTGTTCGTGCAAACCGCAGAAACCGTGCCGCTGTCGGTGCCGCTCTCGGCATTGACCGCTGAAAACGGCGCGACCTATGTCTGGGTCGTCAGCGCCAACAACACCTTGAAGAAGACTCCTGTGCGCATCGGCCCGTTCGGCGAAAAAACCGTGCCGGTGCTCGAAGGTCTCAATGCCAGCGACTGGGTAGTGGCCGCTGGTGTACACGTGCTGCTCGAAGGACAGCAGGTGCGCCCCGTGGATCGCTCCAACCGTGTGGTCAATCTGGCGGACAAGGAGTAAGTCCCGATGCGCTTCAACCTTTCCGAATGGGCGTTGCGTAATCGCCAGATCGTACTGTTCCTGATGCTTCTTCTGGCCATCGTTGGCGCGGTGTCCTACACCAAGTTGGGCCAAAGTGAAGACCCGCCGTTCACCTTCAAGGCCATGGTGATTCAAACCCGTTGGCCGGGAGCGACAGCGCAGGAAGTCTCGCGTCAGGTCACTGAACGTATCGAAAAGAAGCTGATGGAAACCGGCGAGTACGAACGCATTGTGTCGTTCTCGCGTCCCGGTGAATCGCAGGTCACGTTCATTGCCCGCGATTCGATGCACTCCAAGGACATTCCTGACCTCTGGTATCAGGTGCGCAAGAAGATCAGCGACATTCGTCAGACCTTGCCACCGGGCATTCAGGGCCCGTTCTTCAACGATGAATTCGGCACTACCTTCGGCAATATCTATGCGCTGACTGGCGACGGTTTCGACTACGCCGTGCTCAAGGATTACGCCGACCGTGTGCAGATTCAGCTGCAACGGGTCAAGGATGTCGGCAAGGTCGACCTGCTCGGGTTGCAGGACGAGAAGATCTGGGTCGAACTGTCCAACGTCAAACTCGCCACCCTCGGCTTGCCACTGGCGGCGGTGCAGCAGGCGCTGGAGGAACAGAACGCAGTGTCCACTGCCGGGTTCTTCGAAACGGGTAGCGAGCGATTGCAGCTACGGGTTTCGGGAAATTTTCAGACCGTCGATGAGATCAAGAACTTCCCGATCCGCGTTGGTGATCGTACGTTCCGCATCTCCGATGTCGCTGAAGTGCACCGTGGTTTCAATGATCCACCGGCGCCACGCATGCGTTTCATGGGCGAAGACGCTATCGGTCTGGCTGTGGCGATGAAGGATGGCGGCGATATTCTGGTGCTGGGTAAAGCGCTGGAAGTCGAGTTCTCACGCATCCAGAACAACCTTCCGGCCGGCATGCAACTGCGCAAGGTGTCCGATCAACCGGCAGCGGTGAAAACCGGGGTCGGCGAGTTCGTTCAGGTGTTGGTCGAAGCGCTGGCGATTGTGTTGCTGGTGAGCTTCTTCTCGCTCGGCGTGCGCACCGGCATGGTCGTCGCGTTGACCATTCCGCTGGTGTTGGCGATGACCTTTGCCTGCATGTATTACCTGGGCATCGGCCTGCACAAAATCTCGCTCGGGGCTTTGGTGCTGGCGCTGGGTTTGCTGGTGGACGACGCGATCATCGCCGTGGAAATGATGGCGATCAAAATGGAGCAGGGTTTCGACCGGATCAAAGCCGCGAGTTACGCCTGGACCAGCACTGCATTCCCGATGCTCACCGGTACGTTGATCACCGCCGCAGGCTTTTTGCCGATTGCCACGGCGCAGTCCGGCACCGGCGAATACACCCGTTCGATCTTCCAGGTGGTGACCATTGCGCTGCTCGCCTCATGGGTAGCGGCAGTGGTGTTTGTGCCGTATCTGGGGGAAAAACTCCTGCCGGATCTGGCGAAAATTCATGCGGCCAAACATGGCGTCGACGACGGTCATCCAGACCCTTACGCAACGCCGTTTTATCAGCGGGTTCGACGTCTGGTGGAGTGGTGCGTGTCTCACCGCAAAACCGTGATTGTGCTGACGGTCGGGTTGTTTATCGCTTCGGTGGTGTTGTTCCGTTTTGTCCCGCAGCAATTCTTCCCGGCTTCGAATCGACTGGAGTTGATGGTCGATCTGAAACTCGCTGAAGGTGCTTCGCTGGCCAATACCACCGGCGAGGTCAAACGCCTCGAAGCGATGCTCAAGGAACACGCCGGCATCGATAACTATGTGGCGTATATCGGCACCGGTTCACCGCGTTTTTATCTGCCGCTGGATCAGCAATTGCCGGCCGCGAGCTTTGCCCAGTTTGTGGTGTTGGCCAAGACCATCGAGGAGCGCGAGGCTCTGCGCACCTGGTTGATCGATACCTTGAACGAACAATTCCCGGCCCTGCGTTCGCGGGTCACACGGCTGGAAAACGGGCCGCCGGTGGGTTACCCGGTACAGTTCCGCGTGACCGGGGAGCACATCGAAGAAGTCCGTGCGTTGGCGCGTAAAGTGGCGGCCAAGGTTCGCGAGAATCCGCATGTGGTGAATGTGCATCTGGACTGGGAAGAACCGAGCAAGGTCGTGTACCTGAACATCGATCAGGATCGTGCTCGGGCGCTTGGTGTGAGCACTGCCAATCTGGCGAAATTTCTCCAGAGTTCGCTGACCGGATCGAGTGTCAGTCAGTATCGCGAAGACAACGAGTTGATCGAGATTCTGCTGCGCGGCACGGTGCATGAGCGTACCGAGTTGTCGTTGCTGCCGAGTCTGGCGGTGCCGACCGACAATGGCCGCAGTGTGGCGTTGTCGCAGGTTGCCACGCTGGAATATGGCTTTGAGGAAGGGATCATCTGGCACCGTAATCGCCTGCCGACGGTGACGGTGCGTGCGGACATTTATGGCAAGGAGCAACCGGCGACGCTGGTGCAGCAGATTCAGCCGACGCTTGATCCGATCCGCGCTGAATTGCCGGACGGTTATCTGCTGGATGTGGGCGGTACGGTCGAGGATTCGGAGCGTGGGCAGAAGTCGGTGAACGCCGGGGTGCCGATGTTCATTGTGGTGGTGCTGACGTTGCTGATGGTGCAACTGCGTAGCTTCTCGCGTACGGCGATGGTGTTTCTGACGGCGCCGTTGGGGTTGATCGGGGTGACGCTGTTTTTGATGGTGTTCCGTCAGCCGTTCGGGTTTGTGGCGATGCTGGGGACGATTGCGCTGTCCGGGATGATCATGCGGAACTCGGTGATTCTGGTGGATCAGATCGAGCAGGATATTGCTGCCGGGCTTAAGCCTTGGCAGGCGATTATCGAGGCTACGGTGCGGCGCTTTCGGCCGATTGTGTTGACGGCGCTGGCGGCGGTTCTGGCGATGATTCCGTTGTCGCGCAGTGTGTTTTTTGGGCCGATGGCGGTGGCGATCATGGGGGGGTTGATTGTGGCTACGGCGTTGACTCTTTTGTTTTTGCCGGCGTTGTATGCGGCTTGGTTCAGGGTGCGTAAGGAGGGGTGATTTTTTTGGCGTGGCGGCCTTTGGGCCGGCCATGCTCTTGGGGTTTTTGGTGTATATCCGTTGCTGCGGTGATGGCTGCTTAGGGTTTCGCCCTTACGGCGACTCACTTTTTTACAAGCGCCTAAAAAAGTAAGCAAAAAACGCTGGGCCCCGGCGTTCGGCCCGCTCGCTGGGGCTCGGGGTTCCTTCGTTGCGGGTTTCATCCGGGGGGATCGCCTACGGTTTGCTGCGCTGCACCTCCTCTCGATCTGTTCGACTGCGTCGAACGGCGCTGCGCGCCCACCCCCGGATGAATCCCTCCACTCAGCCTGCCGATGTAGGTCGTCCGTTCTTTCTTCTTCCATACTGATAGCGCTGGAATTGGTCAGCAAGATAGGAAGGAACATGCACCTGTGGGCTACGAATATGCCTG